>CALBTN010000269.1 GCA_937967345.1 uncultured Rubrivivax sp.
ATGGTGGCGTCGCTGCGGCCGTAGATGATGGCGCCGCCACGCTTCGTGATCTTGATCCAGTCGCCGTGGCGCCAGATGCCGGGATACATGTCGAAGTAGCTGTCGTGGTAGCGCTTGCCGTCGGCGTCGCCCCACAGGAACAGCGGCATCGACGGCATCGGCTTCGTGCACACCAGCTCGCCGACCTCGTCGATCAGCGCCCTGCCGACACCGTTGGCATCGGGCTCGGACCAGGCCTCGACGCTGGCGCCCAGGCAGCGGCATTGCATCTCACCGGCGATCACCGGCAGTGTCGGCAGGCCGGCGATGAAGGCGCCGGCGAAGTCGGTGCCGCCGCTCATCGGCGTGAGCCAGATGTCCTTGCCGTCGACCTTGGGCAGCTTGTCCCAGATCCAGCGGTAACAGTCTTCCGATAGCGGCGAGCCGGTCGAGCCCACCGCGCGCAAGCTGGACAGATCGGCCAGCTGCTGCGGCTCGACCCCGGCCTTCAGGCACGACGCATAGAAGGCCGCGCCGGCGCCGAAGAAAGTGCAGCGCGCCAGCCCGGCGAAGCGCCACAGCGTGCTCCAGTCAGGCGCGCCCTGCGGCCCGGCCGGGCTGCCGTCGAAGATGCAGATCGTGCTGCCACCCAGCAGCGCCCCAACCTGGGTGTTCCACATGATCCAGCCGGTGCTGGAGTACCAGTGGAAGCGGTCGCCGCCACTGGCCGAGGGCCCGACGTCGTTGTGCAGCGTGCCCATCTTCAGCGCTTCGATCATCACGCCGCCGTGGCCGTGCACGATCGGCTTCGGCAACCCGGTGGTGCCGCTGGAATAGACCACCCACAGCGGGTGGTCGAAGGGCACCGCCAGCGGTGCAAAGGGTGCGTCCTGCGCCAGCGCGGCCTGCAGGTCGTGCGCGCGGCGCGCGGCGCCGGCGAAGGTCCGCAGGTCGAGCGCCGGGTCCAGCTGGCGCCACACCAGCACATGCTGCAGCGACGGCAGCCCGGCGCAGACCTGGCACAGCAGTTCGTGCCGGTCGTGCGCCTGCCCGCCGTAGCGGTAGCCGTCGACCGCCACCAGCACCTTGGGCTCGATCTGGCGGAAGCGGTCCAGCACCGCCACCGGCCCCATGTCGGGCGAACACACCGACCAGATCGCCCCCAGGCTGGCAGCCGCGAGAAACACGACGATGGTCTCGGGCACGTTGGGCAGCACCGCGCAGACGCGGTCGCCGCGCTGCACGCCCATGCCCTGCGGCGCCGCCGCGCAGGACGCCACCTGGCGGCGCAGCTCGGGCCACGAGACGTCGCGCGTCGCCCCGCGCGCGAGCATCGCTTCGTCGCAGAAGACGATCGCCGGACAGCCGGCGGCGTGCGCGGCGTCAGCGTGGCTCAGCAGATGCTGCGCGTAGTTGAGCTGCGCACCGGGGAACCAGCGCGCGCCGGGCATCGTCGGATGTTCGAGCACCGCGCGGTAGGGCGTGGGCGAGCGCAGCGCGAAGTAGTCCCAGATCGAGCCCCAGAAGCCTTCCAGATCGCTGACCGACCAGCGCCACAGCGCGTCGTAGCTGTCGAAGTGCAGGGCGCGCTGCTCGCGCAGCCAGCGCTGGTAGCGCGTGATGTGGGGTTCGGGCAGCGGCATGGCGGGGCGACTCCGTGGCGGGGGCCGACGTGCCCGAACGCCAAGAGCTCAGGGCTTGAAGTCGCCGGCAAACACCATGTCGATGGTCTGCGGTTTGAGGTACTTGCGCAACGCGTCGTTCACCTGCGCCAGCGACAGCGCCGCCAGCGCCGCATCGACCTTCGCCGAAACCTCGAACGTGCGGTCCAGATACAAGTTGTTGACCAGCGCGCCGGCCAGCACGTCGTCCTGCGCGCGCGACAGGCGGCGAAAGGCCAGCAGCCCGCTGCGGCCTTCGTCCAGCTCCTTGGCGCTGAAGCCGTCGGCCAGCGCGCGCGCCAGCTCCTCGCGCAGCCCGGCTTCGACCTTGGCGCGGTTCTGCGGCGCGAAGATCGCCCCGGCGAACCAGTTGGAGTTGGGCTCGAAGTGGTTCCACGAGATGCCGCTGTAGACGCTGTACGACAGCCCATCCTGCTCGCGGATGCGCTGCCACAGCCGCGAGCTGCCGCCGCTGCCCAGCAGATGGTTGGCCAGCATCAGCGCCGGGTAGTCGGCGTCGTCTTCCTGCACCGCCATCGGCTGGCGCGCGCGCAGGTCGGCGTTTTGCTTGTCGGGCGTGGCCAGCTTCAGCACCTCGCCCTTGCCCGGCAGCAGCGGCTGCGGCACGCGGGTGAAGGGCGCGCCCGCGTTCCAGTCGCCGAAACCTGCGCGCAGCGCTTGCTGCAGCGCCGGCAGGTCGATGTCGCCAGCCGCGCCGAACTGCGCGAAACGCGCACCATAGAAGCGCGCGTGGAACTCGCGCAGCTGCGGCAGCTTCAGCGTCTGGATGTCCTGCAGCTGCTCGTCGAAGGTGCGCGCATAACGCACGTCGCCGCGCGGGTAGGGGTTGTTCAGCCGCGCCAGCGCGTTGGCCGCCACCGCCGACGGCTCCTTGCGCGCGGCTTCGATGCGCGCCACCGACTGGCGCTGGTATTCGTCGAAGGCCTCGGCCGGGAAGGCCGGGTGGCGCAGCAGCTCGGCCACCAGCGCCACCGCGTCGGCCAGGTGCTCGCGGCGCGAGGTCAGCGCCACGCTGACCAGCCCCGGCGACGAGCTGACCGACATCTGCGTCTTCAGCGCGTCGAGCCGGTCCTGCACCTGCTGGCGCGTGTATTGCGCGCTGCCCTTGTCGAGCAGCCGCGCGGTGGCGTCGGCCACGGCGCCCTGGCCGAACAAGCTCTTTTCATCGCCGAAACGCAGGTTCAGCACCGCCTGCACCGCGCCGCCGCGCGTCGGCTTGGCCAGCACCGCCGCTTTCAGACCGCCGAACTCGAAACGCTGCGTGCGCGCGTCGATGTTGGCCGGGGTAGCGTCGAAGGCTTCGACCTTGGCCGCCGGCGGCTGCGGCTTGAACTGCGCCAGCTCCTTGGCCAGATCGGGCTTGGCCGGCGCCGGTGCGCGCTGCGGCGCTTCGGTCGGCAGGTACAGGCCCAGCGTGCGGTTCGACGGCTTCAGGTAGGCCTCGGCCACGCGCTGCACCTCGGCCAGCTTGACCTCGCGCACCTGGTCGCGGCCAAGGAAGAACAAGCGCCAGTCGCCCATCGCGATCGCCTCGGACAGCGCATGGCCGATGTTTTCGGGGTCAGTGAAGTTCTGCTCCCAGCCGTTGAGCCACTGCGTGCGCGCGCGCTGCAGTTCCTCGGCGCTGACCGGCTTGCGCGCGATCGACTCGGCCACGCCCAGCAGCGCGTCGCGCGCCTTGTCCACGTCCTGCCCCGGCGCCAGCTGCGCGCCCAGCATCAGCACCGCCGGGTCGGCCAGCGACCAGGCGAAGGCGTAGGTGCTGGCCGCCAGCCCGGGCTCGACCAGCTGCTTGTGCAGCCGCCCGGCCGGCGTGTCGCCGAGGATCAGCGCCAGCATCTCCACCGCGGCGAAGTCGGCGTCGGAGCCGGCCGGCACGTGGTAGGCGGCCAGCAACTGTGGCGCGCCGCCGCTGCGCCGCAGCGTCACCTGGCGCTCGCCGTCCTGCGCCGAATCCAGCGTGTACAGCGCCGGCAGCGTGCGCGTCGGCTTCGGGATGACGCCGAAGCTGGCCGCCACCCACTGCAGCACCTGCGCCGCGTCGAACCTGCCCGACACGATCAGCGTCGCGTTGTCCGGCTGGTAGTACTGCTTGTAGAAGGCCTGCAGCCGCGGGATGTCGACGTTCTCGACGTCGCTGCGCGCGCCGATCACCGAGCGGCCGTAGGGGTGCCAGTCGTACATCGCGGCCAGCGTGCGCTGCATCAGGATGCGCCCGGGGCTGTTCTCGCCGCTTTCCATCTCGTTGCGCACCACCGTCATCTCGGTGTCCAGGTCCTTGCGCGCGATGAAGCTGTGGGTCATCGCATCGGCCAGCCAGCCCAGGTACCACTGCAGGTTGTCGGCATTGGCCGAGAAGGTGGCGGTGTAGTTGGTGCGGTCGAAACTGGTGCTGCCGTTGGCCGCCAGCCCGCGCTTGGTGAACTCGGCCCACACCTGCGGATGGTTCGGCGAACCCTTGAACAGCAGGTGCTCGAGCAGGTGCGCCATGCCGGTCTCGCCGCTGCTTTCGTGGCGCGAGCCGACGCGGTAGGTCAGGTTGACGGTGGTGCTGGGTTTGGAGTCGTCCGGCACCAGCAGGATCTGCAGCCCGTTGGCCAGCCGGTATTCGTCGATGCCCTCGACCGAGCGCACCTGGGTCAGGCCCGGCGGCAGCGGGGCCTGCGCCCACGACGGCGCCAGCAGGGACAACGGGGCCAGACACAGCGCCAGGCGGCGCAGCAACTTCAGCATGGGAACGGCTCGCAACGACTTGAGTTCGCGCGAGTCTAGGGGCGGCGGGTTAAACCGGTGTTAGCCGCGGCCCCCGGCTGCGGTGCCGCCGGGCGCGGCAAGCGCAGTAGCATCGCAGCGACGCCGCGCGATCCGCGCCGCGCGCAGCGCGTGCAAGCGCCAACCGCTCGTTCACCCACTGGAGAACCGCCATGCAACGCCGCCACTTCGCCATCGCTGGAGCCTGCGCCGCCGCGTTTGCCGCATTCGCCACCCCGCACGCCCAGGCCCAGGCCGCATGGCCCAGCGGACCGATCACGCTGATCGTGCCCTTCGCCCCGGGTGGCACCACCGACATCGTCGGCCGCGCGCTGGCCGCCGGCCTGAGCAAGCAGCTCGGGCAGACGGTGGTGGTCGAGAACAAGCCCGGCGCCGGCGGCACGCTGGGCGTGGTCGACATGCAGCGCACCAAGCCCGATGGCTACCGCCTGACGCTGGCGCCGGTTGGCATCTTTCGCCAGCCCTACGTGCAAAAGGTGTCGTACGACCCGCTGCACGACCAGACTTACATCGCCTCGTTCACCGCCTACGACTTCTTGCTGGTGGTGGCCGCCGATTCGCCGTTCAAGACGGTCAAGGACGTGGTCGCGGCGGCCAAGGCGGGCAAGCCGGGCGTGACCTACGGCACCCCCGGCAAGTTCACCGGCAACCAGGTGGCGATGTCGCTGCTGGGCAAGGCGGCGGGCGTGAAGTTCACTCACGTGCCCTACAAGGGCGACTCCGAAGCGATCAACGCCTTGCTTGGCGGACACGTCGATACCATCGTCGTCACCAACGGCATCCGCAGCTTCCTGGAGTCGGGCAAGGTGCGCGCGCTGGCCATCGCCGCGGACAATCGCGTGCCGGCCTTCGCCAACGTGCCCACCTTCAGGGAAGCCGGATTCGACGTGGTCGTGCCGTCGCCGCTGGGGCTGGCCGGGCCCAAGGGACTGCCGGCGGCGATCGTCGAAAGACTCGACGCGGCGATCAAGGCGGTGCTGGCCGAACCCGAGTGGAAAAGCATGATGGAGATGCACGGCATCCGCAGCGACTATCGTGGCCACCAGGCCTACGCCGAGTTCGCGCAGCGCCACTACGCCGCCGAGAAGGTGATCGTCGAGTCGCTGGGCCTGAACGATTGAGGCACGCGCACCCACAGCCGGCCATCCAGAGGAAACCATGAGCCAAAGACCTGAGATCACGATCTCGACCACCGATGCCGACCGGCTGGACAAGCTGCTGGAGTCGCTGCCGCGGTCGCAGTTTCCGGGGCGCGCCGCGCTCGAAGCCGAACTGGCGCGCGCCAACATCGTCGAGCCGCACGAAGTGCCGCCGACGGTGGTGACGATGAACTCCACCGTGAAGTTCACCGCCGAGGCAACCGGCGAGGAATTCGAGCTGACGCTGGTCTACCCGAAGGACGCCGACAGCAGCGGCAAGACCATCTCGGTGCTCGCGCCGGTGGGCAGCGCGCTGCTGGGGCTGTCGCAGGGCGACTCGATCGAGTGGCCCAAACCCGGCGGCGGCGTGATGAAGGTGCGCGTGCAGGAGATCACCTACCAGCCCGAACGCGCCGGCGCGTTCCACCGCTGAAGCCCCCGGATCGAGGGCCCCGCAAGCGCGGTGCACCCCCTGCAACGCGGTGATGCGCGCGGCGGCGTGCGCCGTCAGCATCGGCGCTTCGCTTCGGGAGCCACCGCGTGCAGCAAGAATCCACCGTCCCTCGTCTCGGCATCGACCACAGCTCGGAAGCGCCGCCGGTGCCGATCCCGCACGGCCATGTCGGTGAATTCGTGATCCCCGGCACCGGCCGGCGTGTGTGGTGGACCGGGCGCGTGGCCATCGGCCTGCGCTACCAGCCGCAACGTTGCCTGGAGCCGTCCAGCGCCTCGGCGCAGTGGATCCAGTCGCTGATGCTGGCGCGCCCGCGCGCGGCTGCCGCCGCTTAGCTTCGCCTCAGCGCGCGGCCTGCGCCTGCAGCGCGCTGTCGATGTCGATGTACTTCCAGAAGTCGCGCACGAAGATGTTGCGGTCGAAGCCCAGCACCCACGGCTGCCACAGGTCGGTGGTGATGCGGTGCACGTGCACCTTGTAGGGCATGTAGGCGATCAGCAGCTTCTTCGCCTGCTCGATCAGCGCCGCGCGCTCGGGGCCGTCGGGCAGCACGCGCTGGCGTTCGTAGAGTTGGTTGAAGGCCGACAGATCAAAGCGCGCGTGGTTGGCCTGGCCCTTGTTCGGCCCGTAGCCCAGCGCGAGGAAGGTGTCGGCGTCGGGCTGGCCCGCGCTCCAGCCCACGCCCCACATCATCAGCTTGCCGGCGCGGCTGGCCTTCAATTGCTCGGGCCACTTGGCGACCTTGAACTCGATGCGCAGGCCCAAGGCGTCCATGTTCTTCTGCCACAGCTCGGCCAGCTGGCGCGAGGTCTGGTCGGGCGAGGTCGCGTACTGCAGCAGCAGCGGCTTGCCGTCGGGCTGCTCGCGCCAGCCGTCGCCGTCGCGGTCGAGGTAGCCGTACAGGTCGAGTAGCGCCTGCGCGCGCGCCAGGTTGTGCTCGCTCATCTCGCTCTTGAAGCTCGCATCGAAGCCCCACACGCCGGGTGCGACCACCGACTGCGCCGGCACCGCCTGGCCGCGGCGCACCAGCGCGATCTCGCGCGGCACGTCCACCGCCAGCGCGATGGCGCGGCGCAGCGCTACCTTGTCGGGCGCGTTGCCGCCGACCAGCGGGTCTTCCATGCCGAAGTAGGTCACCGACACGTCGGCGCGCGCCACGCGCTGCATGCCGATGCCGCGTTTGGCCAGGTTGGGCGCGAGCTGGTTGTTGGGGATCGCGAGGTCGGCAAACTCGCCGGGCACGCCTTCGAGCAGGTCCTGCTCGGCGTTGAGGAACGACAGCCAGCGCGGCTGCGCTTCTTCGATGATCGCGATCTGCACCTGGTCGATCAGCGGCAGGCGCCGGCCCTTGAACTGGCGCGCGATGGCCACGAGCCGCGCATCGCCGCCCGGCGGCTGTTCGTCGTAGTGCACCTCGCGGTAGTTGGGGTTCTTCGCCAGCACGATGCGCGAGCTGCGCGTCCACTGCGCCAGCCGGAACGGCCCGGTGCCCACCGGGTGCTCGCCGACCTTGTCGCCATAAGCCTCGACCACCTCGCGCGCCAGCGCGCCGGTGAACGAGCCGTCGGCCAGGTTGTACAAAAAGCGCGGGCTCGGCTCGGCCAGCACGATGCGCAGAGTGTAGCGGTCCAGCGCGCGCAGGCCCTCGACCTCGGTGTCGTAGTCGAAGGGCTGCTTGCCGTCCAGCGCCTTGCGGCGCAGTTCGCTCAGGCCCACGATCTTGGCGTTCTCCAGGACGTAGAGGTTGCCGCTCTTCCAGCGCGGGTCGTAGTGGCGCTTGATCGAATACACGTAGTCGGCGGCCGTCAGCTCGCGCTTCTTGCCGCCAAAGGCCGCGTCGTCGTCGAACAGGATGCCCGGCCGGATGCGCACGGTGAACGTGCGGTAGTCGGCCGACACCTCGGGCATCGCCGCGGCGGTGTTGGGCCGCAACCTGAAGGGCCGCGCCATGAACTCGAATTCCAGCGGCGCGTCGAAGATGCCCGCGGCCACGGTGCGTGAATACAGGTCGCTGATTTGCGCCGGGTCGAAGCTGGTCTCGGCCACCGGAAACGCGTAGCGCAGCGTCTTGGTCTGCGCCGCGGCGCCGCCCAGCAGCGCGGCGGCGAGCAGCAGGCCGAGGAACGCGCCACACAGGGCTCGGGTCATCGCGCGAGCCTACACTCCCCGCCC
>CALBTN010000270.1 GCA_937967345.1 uncultured Rubrivivax sp.
GAGGATGTGGCGCTGCACCTTGCCGAGCGCGGTCCTGGGCAGCGCGTCGACGCGTGCTCGAGTTCATGGTCCTCATCATTGCGCTATCCATTGCATCGGTGGGCCGCTGGGGGCATTCGCTGTCTCAGACCTGGCGCAGGCCATGAAATCTGCAGCGGTGTTGATCCGAGTCAAGGATTCCTGCCC
This sequence comes from uncultured Rubrivivax sp., assembly GCA_937967345.1. Taxonomy (GTDB): domain Bacteria; phylum Pseudomonadota; class Gammaproteobacteria; order Burkholderiales; family Burkholderiaceae_C; genus Rubrivivax. Next base: position 187 of record CALBTN010000270.1, read on the forward strand.
GGAAAACGGCGCGGATTCTAGCCCACGGTTTCGCCGCCCCCGGCCGCACGACGGCCCGAGCGCACCATGGTACGCATGTCGTGCAGCGACACCGACGTCTGCGCCGCCACGCGCGGCCGCGGCGCGACGCGAAACGCATGGCCGTAGACCAGCTCGAAGTCAAGGTGCAGCCGGCCGTCGCCGCCGCGCAGCTGCTGCAGTTCGTCACCCAAGCGCGCGCGCCAGCGCGGCGTGCGCAGCCCGGCGAAGCGCGATGCGTGGGCGTTGCCGCCCAGCGAGCGCAGCTCGCGCAGCAGCGCATCGGCGTCGGCCCAGGTCAGCGTGACGATCTCCTGGTCCATCACCGGATCGTCGAAACCGCAGTGCAGCAGCATGTCGCCCAGGTCGTGCATGTCGACGAAGGGCGCGAACGGCGCCGGCCAGCCGCAGCGCGCATACAGCCGGCTGAGCGCGCCCAGCGAGCCCGGGCCCAGGGTCGAGAACATCACGAAGCCGTCGACCGCCAGCGCGCGCTGCCAGCGCTGCAGCATCGCCGCGGGGTCGGCGCACAGGTGCAGCACCATGTTCGCCCACAGCAGCTCGGCCTGGCCGTCGGGCACCTCGCTGGCCGACACCACCGCCACCTGCGGGCCGGCGCGGCGCAACAACGACCGCCAGCGCGCGCCGCGCGCCGCGGCCGCGCGTGGCGGCGCCAGCCGCACGCCGGCTTCGACCCGCAGCACCTCGGCGCCGGGATAGGCGTCGCGCAGCAAGGCCTGCGATGCGCCGTTGAAGCTGTCCCAGTCGATCAGGGAGCGCGGCTGGCGCTTGATCAGGCTCAAGCGCTCGGCCATGCGGCGTGCGACCTCGCCATGCAGCCAAGGCGCTTGGTCGGCGCGGGCCATGCGGCACGCGATCCGCGCCAACGCCGCGGCCTGCGCGGCAGGCACGGGGGCTGAGGTCACGGCATCGGCCATCGCCGGCCAGTATATTGAGCCGATGCAAACCCCTGCATCGCGAGCGCCGCCGCACGGACCGGCCTTGGCACAGTCGGCAGCGGCGTGCGCACCGCCGTCACACCCGGCTCGTCCAGCCCGCTGGGCACGGGCGCTGCTGCCGGGCCTGTGCGCGGTGTGCCACGCCTGGGCGCCGCAGCCGGTGTGCGCGGCCTGCGTAGCGCGCTTCGCGCCCGCGCTGCCACGCTGCGCGCGCTGCGGGCTGCGCACACCCCGAGCCACGCCAAGCTGCGGCGCATGCCTGGCCGCGCCGCCACCGATCGGGCACTGCGTGGTCGGCTGCGACTACGCGTTCCCGTGGGACCGCCTGATCGCCGCGTTCAAGTTCCGCGGCCGCGTCGAGCTCGCGCCGCTGCTGGCCGAGCGGCTGCTCGAGGCGATCGGCCGCGACCCACAAGCGATGCCGCAATGGGTCATGCCAGTGCCGCTGGCGCCGCAGCGCCTGGCCGAGCGCGGCTACAATCAGGCCTGGGAGATCGCGCGCCGCGTCGCGCGCCGTCTCGGCTGCCGCGCCGATGCGCACTGCTTGCTGCGCCCGCTGGACGGTGCCCACCAGGCCGAACTGAAGCTGGCGCAGCGCCAGCGCAACGTCGCGCGCGCCTTCGTCGTGCAGCCACGGCGTGGCGTGTCGCTGCACGGCCAGCACGTCGCGCTGGTCGACGACGTGATGACCAGCGGGGCCACGCTGCACGAAGCCGCTGCCGCGCTGCGCCGGGCCGGCGCCGCGCGCGTCGACGCCTGGGTGGTGGCGCGCACGCCGGCGCCGGCCGACTGACGCCGCGCCATGTTCCACATCGTCCTGGTGCAGCCGCAGATCCCGCCCAACACCGGCAACGTGATCCGCCTGGCCGCCAACACCGGGTGCACGCTGCACCTGATCGAGCCGCTGGGCTTCGCGATGGAAGACCGGCTGCTGCGGCGCGCCGGGCTGGACTATCACGAGTACGCACAGGTGCGCCGCCATGCCTCGTGGGCACAGTGGCTGCAGGCGGCGCGCCCGCCGCCGCAGCGCTGCTTCGCCTTCAGCACGCGCGGCCGCGGCGAGTTCGCGGCGATACGCTGGTGCCCCGGCGACTGGCTGATCTTCGGCAACGAAAGCGCCGGGCTGAGCGATGCGCTGCTCGAGCAGATCGCGCCCGAGCAGCGGCTGCGGCTGCCGATGCGCAGCGGCCAGCGCAGCCTGAACTTGAGCAACGCGGTGGCCGTGGCGGTGTTCGAGGCCTGGCGCCAGCAGGGGTTTGCCGGCGGCGCCTGAACCCCGGCCGCTACAGCTCGCTGGTGGCCTCGCGCGCCATCAGCTGGCGCATCGCGGCCAGCGGCTCGATGCGCGCTTCGAGCACCTCGACCACCGCCTGCGCGATCGGCATGTCCACCCCCGCCTGGCGCGCACGCGCCAGCACCGTCGGCGCGCTGTACACGCCTTCGGAGACATGGCCGAGCTGCTGCAGCACCTGCGCCAGCGTCTGGCGCTGCGCCAGGCCGAGGCCGACGCGGCGGTTGCGCGACAGATCGCCGGTGGCCGTCAGCACCAGGTCGCCCAGCCCCGACAGACCCATGAAGGTCTCGGCGCGGGCCCCCAGTGCCATGCCCAGCCGCGTCATCTCGGCCAATCCGCGGGTGATCAACGCCGCGCGCGCGTTCAGCCCCGGGCGGCCGGCGGCCTCGCCCTGGCTGGCCAACCCGTCGACCAAGCCGGTGGCGATGGCCAGCACGTTCTTCACCGCTCCGCCGACCTCGGCGCCCACCGGATCGCCCGAGCGGTACACGCGCAGGGTATCGCTGTGAAACACCTGGACTGCGGTCTCGCACAACGCGGCGTCGCGGCTGGCGGCGACCAGCGCGGTCGGCTGCGCGCGCGCGACCTCGAGCGCGAAGCTCGGCCCCGACAACACGCCGCCGGGCGCGCCCGGGCGCAGCTCGCGCGCGATCTCGTGGCCCAGCGCCCCGCTGCCGGCCTCGAAGCCCTTGCAGGCCCACAGCACCGGCATCGCCGCCGGCAGGCGCGCCAGGCATTCGCGCAGCGCGGCCATCGGCGTGGCCACGACCATCAGGCCGCCCTGGGCGTGGCGCAGCGCGGCGTCGTGGTCGGCGCTGATGCGCAACGCCGCGGGCAGCGCGACCTCGGGCAGGTAGCGCGTGTTGCAGCGCTGTGCGCGCATCTGCTCGGCCTGCGCCGGCTCGCGCGCCCACAGCAGCGTGTCGTGGCGCAGCGCCGAGGCCATCGCCAGCGCGGTGCCCCAGGCGCCCGCGCCAAGTACGACGACGTTCATGCGCTGGCGCGGCTCGCGCTCAGTTGACGCCGGTGATGATGCGCGGCTCGCCGTTGCCGTTCTGCGCGGCCGCGGCCTGCGCCTGCTGGGCCTGCTGCGCCTCGAACATCGCCTGGAAGTTGACTTCGGTCAGGATGATCGGCGGGAAGCCCGCGCGCGTGCACACGTCGGAGACGATGGCCCGCAGGTACGGGTAGATCATCTGCGGGCACACGATGCTGATGATGCCCTGCATCTGCTCTTGCGGCACGTTGCGGATCTCGAAGATGCCGGCCTGCTTGGCCTCGACCAGGAACAGCGTCTTGTCCTTGACCTTGGTCGTCACCGTGGCGGTGACGGTGACCTCGTAGATGCCGTCGGCCACCGCCTCGGCGCCCATCGCGAGGTTGATCTCGACCTGCGGCTGCTGCTGCTCGAGCAGGATCTGCGGCGAGTTCGGCTGCTCGAGCGACAGGTCCTTCAGGTACATGCGCTGGATCTGGAACACGGGGGTGGCGTCGGCTTCGGCCATGGTGGGTCTTCCGCGATGAGGGTGTGGGACGGCGCTGCGGGCGGGGTCGCGCCGGCGCGGCGAAAGCGGCGGATTATCCCCCAGCGCGTTCAGCCCGCTGCGCCGAGCAGCGGCAGCAGGCCGCCGCGGCGGTCGAGCTCGATCAGGTCGTCGCAGCCGCCGACGTGCGTGCCGCCGATGAAGATCTGCGGCACCGTGCGCCGCCCGGTCAGCTGCGCCATCTGCTCGCGCAGCGCCGGGTCGAGGTCCACGCGCAGTTCGTCGATGTGCTCGACCCCGCGCTCGCGCAGCAGCGCCTTGGCGCGCACGCAGTACGGGCAGGTCTGCGTGGCGTACATGCGAACCGGGTTCATGCGGCGGGCATCCGGTGTCAGGCTCCGGTGTCGGGCTTCAGGCCGACTTCTCGATCGGCAGGCTGGCGTTGCGCCAGGCCTCGGTGCCGCCCGACAACGAATGCACGCTGCTGTAGCCGGCCTTGCGCAGCTGCGCGGCCGCGCGCGACGAGCGTGCACCCGATGCGCACACCAGCACCAGCGGCAGCGCCTTGTTCGTCGGCAGGCCCTTGGCGCCGTCGATCGCGGCCAGCGGCACGTTGCGCGCACCCGCGGCGTGGCCGGCGGCGAACTCGCCCGGCTCGCGCACGTCGATCAGCACCGCCTTGTCGTGGTTGATCATGCGTACCGCGTCGGCGGGGGACAGCGACGCACCCAGCGCGCCCTTGCCCAGCGACTGCCACAGCAGCAGGCTGCCCGACACCGCGGCGGCAAGAATCAGGATCCAGTTCTCGACGATGAATTGCACGGGCCGGGCCAATGACGGTTGCAAGGGGCGCGAATTATAGAATCGCGCCCGCGCCGCGCCGCTCGCGCGCCACGAGACACCCGCCCATGTACAAGCTCGTTCTGATTCGCCACGGCGAATCGACCTGGAACCTGGAAAACCGCTTCACCGGCTGGACCGACGTGCCGCTGACCGACACCGGCGTGGAGCAGGCGTGCCAGGCCGGGCGGCTGCTGCGCGAAGCCGGCTTCGAGTTCGACATCGCCTACACCTCGGTACTCAAGCGCGCGATCTGGACGCTGTGGCACTGCCTGGACGAGATGGACCGCACCTGGCTGCCGATCGTCAACGACTGGCGGCTCAACGAGCGCCACTACGGCGCGCTGCAGGGGCTGAACAAGGCCGAGACCGCGCGCCAGTACGGCGACGAGCAGGTGCTGCTGTGGCGCCGCAGCTACGACACCCCGCCGCCGGCACTGCCGCCGGGCGATGCGCGCAGCGAGCGCGGCGACCCGCGTTATGCCGCGCTGCAGCCCGCCCAGGTGCCGCTGAGCGAATGCCTGAAGGACACGGTCGCACGCGTGATGCCGTTCTGGGACGAGGTGCTGGCGCCGGCCATCCTGGCTGGACGCCGCGTCGTGGTCGCCGCGCACGGCAACTCGATGCGCGCGCTGGTCAAGTACCTCGACCGCATCAGCGATGCCGACATCGTCGGGCTGAACATCCCGAACGGCATCCCGCTGGTGTACGAGCTCGACGCGCAGCTGCGGCCGCTGCGCAGCAGCTACCTCGGCGATGCGCAGGCCATCGCCGAAGCCGCCGCCGCAGTGGCGCGGCAGGGCCGCGCTTAGGCACGGACAACCGCGCTGACCGCGGCCGCGCTCAGCGCTGCACGGCGCCCGGGCTCCAGCGCGCAGGCGGCGACAGCGGCCGCGTGCCCAGCGGCAACGCGAACTCGTAGCGCAGCGCGAGCTCGTTGCCGAAGGCCGCCGCCGCATCGACGCCCGCGGCGCGCAAGCTCGATCCGCGCACCAGCGCGAAGTCCAGCGCATCGGCCGCTTCGAGCACCGACCCCGGCGCCGAGAAGTTGCCTGTGCTCACCCACGCCGCGCCCAGCGTGAAGTCGCCTCGGCCAACGCTCAGGTTGTTGACCGCCTGCAGCGGCGTGTGCGCTGGCAGGCGATCGCTCCACACGCGCACGAACCGGGCCGGGCGGGGGCCCTCGTTGATCAGCGTGTTGTGCACCAAACGCAGCCGGCTGTGCGGCCAGGCCTTGCCTTCGGCGCCGTAGGCCACCACCACCGCGTTGTCGCTGGCGGCACTCTGACCGATGACGTTGCCGATCAGCAGCGCATCGCCGCCGTTGGGCAGATCGACCTCGTACGACGCACGCCCCCCGGGGCCATCGACGATCAGGTTGTAGGCCAGCTCGGTGCGGCGCGCACGCGACTTCAACAGGTGGCCGACATGCCCTTGGTGAAAGCGGCTGCCGCTGACCTTCAGCGACGCGATGCGCCCAGCGTACAGCAGGTGCGGCAGCGGCGATTCGGCCTGCGGCGCCTGCGCGAATTCGCTTTCCTCGATCACGAGTTCGGCATCGCCGAAATTGGCCGTCAGCACCCCCATCTGGTTGTCGAAGAACGCGCAGCGGCGCAGCGTGAGCCGGCCCTTTTCGAAGCGGATGCCGGCACCGTTGCCGTCGGGCACACGTGCGCCGCGGAACTCGAGGTTGTCGATCTCGACGTCGCCATCGCGCACCACGAGCATCGCCTTGCCTTCGACGTCGCGGCCATCGGCGATGAACACCGGGCGCTGGCCGACGCCGCGGATCGTGAGGCGCTTGTGGTGGATCAGCGCGACGTCGCCGCGATACTCGCCAGCCTGCACCAAGATGGTGTCGCCGTCACGCGCCTGGCGCACCGCCTCGGCCAAGGTGGGCAGCGGCGCATCGGCGCCGACCCGCAGCGTCGCGGCGTGGCCCGGCGGGGCCGCGGCCAGGCCGATCGCGAGCAGCGCGATGCTGGCGCGCCAACGAAAGAACCCGGCACGCGCCGGGTTCTGTTCGATCACACCCGCGGATCGCGTTGCCACGCGGCCCGCCGGTGCGGCTTCAGGGCTTGTTGCCCGTCGGGAACGGCCAAGCTGCGGCCGGGCTCAAGGTCGTCTTCGCCGTAGAGGCGGGCGCGGCCGCGGCCTTCTTGGCCGTCTTCTTCGCTGCCGCCTTCTTTGCCGGAGATGCCTTCTTCGCTGGCGCGGCCTTCTTTGCGGGTGCTGCCTTCTTCGCCGGCGCGGCCTTCTTCGCCGGTGCCGCCTTCTTCGCCGGAGCTGCCTTCTTCGCCGGTGCGGTCTTCTTCGCGGGCGCCGCCTTCTTTGCGGGCGCGGCCTTCTTCGCGGGCGCCGCCTTCTTGGCCGGCGCGGCCTTCTTCGCTGGCGCCTTCTTGGCGGGCGCCTTCTTGGCCGGCGCCTTCTTGGCCGGGCCCTTCTTCGCAGTTGCCATGACTATCTCCTTGATCAAGTTGCGAACAGCGCCGCGCAGCTCGATACAGCGCGGCGATTCATCACCCGGCGCTCTGCCTTGGCCCAGCGGCCACGGCTATCGCTCCGGTGCGACGAATGCGGCTCACGAGCCCGTGCATCGCTTCTGGCGTCGACGCATCAGGTCTCGCGGATCACCCAGGCTTTGCGGCAGTTGGCTTTGTTCGAATCGGCTGCCGCCGCCTTCAGTCCCAGGAAAGCGCGCCACCGGTCTGGTACTCGATGACGCGCGTTTCGAAGAAATTCCTTTCCTTCTTCAAGTCGATCATTTCGCTCATCCACGGGAACGGGTTGTCCTCGTTCGGATACAGCGGCTGCAGGCCGATCTGCGTCGCACGCCGATTGGCGATGAAGCGCAGGTAGCCCTTGAACATCGAGGCGTTCATGCCGAGCACGCCGCGCGGCATGGTGTCTTCGGCGTAGCGGTATTCCAGCTCGACCGCCTGCTCGAACAGCGCCTTGACCTCGGCGCGCAGTTCGGGCGTCCACAGCTGCGGGTTCTCGAGCTTGATGGCGTTGATCAGATCGATGCCGAAGTTGCAGTGCATCGACTCGTCGCGCAGGATGTACTGGTACTGCTCGGCGGCGCCGGTCATCTTGTTCTGCCGGCCCAGCGCCAGGATCTGCGTGAAGCCGACGTAGAAGAACAGGCCTTCCATCAGGCAGGCGAACACGATCAGGCTCTTGAGCAGCGTCTGGTCGGCCTCGGGCGTGCCGGTGCGGAAGTTGGGGTCCATGATCGCGTCGATGAACGGGATCAGGAACTCGTCCTTGTCGCGGATCGACGCCACCTCGTGGTAGGCGTTGAAGATCTCGCCCTCGTCGAGGCCCAGCGACTCGACGATGTACTGGTAGGCGTGGGTGTGGATCGCCTCTTCGAAGGCCTGGCGCAGCAGGAACTGGCGGCATTCGGGCGCGGTGATGTGCCGGTAGGTGCCGAGCACGATGTTGTTGGCGGCCAGCGAATCCGCGGTGACGAAAAAGCCAAGGTTGCGCTTGACGATGCGGCGCTCGTCTTCGGTCAGGCCGTTGGGATCCTTCCAGAGCGCAATGTCGCGGCTCATGTTCACTTCCTGCGGCATCCAGTGATTGGCGCAGGTGGCGAGGTACTTCTCCCAGGCCCAC
>CALBTN010000271.1 GCA_937967345.1 uncultured Rubrivivax sp.
CGACGACGAGGATCGTGCCGAGCAGCAGCGCCGAAACCGGGGCGCCGGCGCTCAGGCGAAGGAGGGTGTCCATGGCAGCGACTGCGCCGATCGGGTTGCGCCGCAGGCCGCACGGCGCTCGACTCGATTCACCCGCGGCCTCGCAGCAAACGGCTACTGCGGCTGGAACCCGCTTTCCGAGATGATGCGCGACCACACCCGGGTGTAGGCGCGCTCGCGCTGGTCGAGCTGCTGCGGCGTCATGTAGCCCACCGTCAGGCCCAGCTCTGTGAGCCTGGCGCGCACCTCGGGCAGGGCTACCACCTTGTCCAGCGCGCGGGTGAAGCGTTCGATGAACGCGGCCGGCGTGCCGCGCGGCGCCCAGATGCCGTAGAACGGCGTGTCCTCCAGGCCGCCGAAGCCCATTTCGCCGAAGGTGGGCACATCGGGCATCGCCGCCTGGCGCTTGCCGCCCAGCACGCCGATCACGCGCAGCTTGCCCGCGCGCTGGTAGTCGATGAAGTCCTGCACCGAACCGATGCCGGCCGGGATCTGGTTGCCCAGCATGTCGGCGATCATCGGCGCGCTGCCCTTGTAGGGCACGGCGGTGAGCTCCAGCCCGTACTGCTTGGCGATCAGCCGCACCAGGAACTCCGGCGTGGACGCCGGTGCCGGGATGCCGACCACGCTTCGCCCGCCCTGCTTTTGCACCCAGGCGACGTATTCGGCGAGCGACGCCGCCGGCGTGCCGGCGGACACCGCCAGGCCGTTGACGAAGGTGGCAAAGCCGCCCAGCGCGACGAAATCCTCGCTGGGCATGAAGCCGGGCTTGCGCACCACCTGCGGCAGGATGGAGATGGTGTGGTCGTGCGACAGGAACACCGTGCTGCCGTCGGGCCGTGCCGCCTTGAGCTGCTGCGCGGCGATCTGGCCGCCGGCGCCGGCGCGGTTGTCGACGACCACGCTGCGGCCCAGCTCGGGTTGCAGCTTCTCGGCCAGCAACCGCGCGATGACGTCGGTGCCGCCGCCGGGCGGAAAGCCCACCAGCAGGTGGATCGGCGCTTCGTCGCTGGCCCAGGCGATCGGTGCGGCCAGCGCGGCGCCGGCGGTGGCCAGGGTGGTGTTGAAGCGGCGGCGGGTGATCATGGCGGCATTTTCCGGTGGAGGGTGAAGCCGGCGATTCTAGGAACGCGCACCGGGCGTGCCCGCCTGACGGAGCCGGCCGCTTCGGCCGGCCAGCAGCGCGCCGGCTACGGCTCGCGCCGGGGCAGGCGTTGCCAGCTCTTCGTCGAGCCTGCGTTCGGGTCGATGCCGGGGTCGTCGGTGCCGACGATGTTGCCCTGCTCGTTCATCCAGAAATACTTGTACGAATTCGGCAGCTCGAACTGGCGGTTCGCATCACGCGGGTCGGTGTAGGTCTGCACCCCGCCCAGCGTTTCGCGAAACTGCCGGTTGTTGCGGTCCTGCGAGGCGTTGCGCTGGTCGGTGACGTCCTGCCAGTTGCGCTGCGACCAGCTTCGGTACTCCTGCGCGGCGCGCGCGTACTCGGTCGAGTTGCGCAGGTTCTGCGCCATGATGCCGCGCATGCCGAAGGCCGCGCCGTTGCGCGCCGACACCTGTGCGGCCACCAGCGGCAACCAGCTCGCATAGCCGGCCCACTGCTTGTCTTCGGACAGCGCGGCCGTCATCGCCATCACGGCCGAGTCGTAGGCGGGTGCGATGTGCAGCGTCGCCACCCCGCGGCAGGGCACGCCGTTGATGGCATAGCGCACCGGGAACTCGTAGGCCTGCGCGAAACCCTGGATCGGTTGCACCGCGCGCGGCTGGCCCAGCTGCAAGCCCTGCGGCTGCAGCGCCATCAACCTTTCGTAGACGTATTGCCCGGGCGGATAGTTGATCGGCAGGCCGGCGTTGCCGACCATGATCGTCAGCGCCTTGTGGTCGGGCGCGATCAAGGTCAGCGCGAACTGGCCGCTCTCGCCGACGCGCCAGCCGCGAGGCAGCGCGTAGTTGAAGTAAGGCGTGGCGGCGAGCGCAAGGCCGCCGCTTCGATCCGCCGCCGGCGCGAGCGGCTTGACTTCGAAGGTGCCCCGCGGCACGTCCGGGCCTGCCAGCGCCTGCGCTGCGACGCAGGCGCCCGCCAGGATGACCGCGCTCTTCAGTGCACGATGGGCCTGAACAACTGACATCAGATGCGTCCCTCCTGCCCCACCCAGTATGCCTCGCGCAGCAGCCGCTTTTGCAGCTTGCCGGTTTCGGTGCGCGGCATCTCGCTGCGGAACTCGATCGACCTTGGCACTTTGTAGCCGGCCAGCGCGGCGCGACAGTGCGCGCTCAAGGCCTCGCGCAGCGCGTCGTCGGCCGGCACGCCCGCTGCGGGCTGCACGATCGCCTTGACCTCCTCGCCGAACTCGGCGTTGGGCACGCCGATCACCGCCACGTCCTGCACCGCAGGGTGCGCGGCCAGCACCGATTCGATCTCGGCCGGGTAGATGTTCTCGCCGCCGGAGATGATCATGTCGATCTTGCGGTCGGTCAGGAACAGGTAGCCCTCGGCGTCGAGCCAGCCGACGTCGCCGGTGGTGAACAGGGCATCGCCCAGGTGCGCGGCCGCGGTCTTGGCGGCATCGTTGTGATAGACCAGACGCGCGCCGGTGCGCATGCGCAGGTAGATCGTGCCCGGCTCGCCCGCCGGCGCCGGGCTGCCGTCGTCGCGCAGGATGTGCACCTCGGTCTGGAAGGTGGCGCGGCCGACCGAGGCCGGGCGCTGCAGCCATTCCTCGGCACCGATGCCGCTGATCACGCCGCCTTCGGTGGAGCCGTAGTACTCGTGGATGCACGGCCCCCACCAGTCGATCATGTCGCGCTTGACCTGCGGCGAGCAGGGCGCGGCGCCGTGCCACACGCGCACCAGCGAGCGGCCGCTGAAGGCGCGCTGGGTCGCGTCGTCCAGCCGGAGCAAGCGGATGAACTGGGTGGGCACCAGGTGCAGGTTGCTGATGCGGTGCCGGTCGATCAGCTTCAAGGTGTGCGCCGCGTCGAAGCGCTGGCACATCACCAGGGGCAGCCCGGCCAGCAGCGGCGTGAACGACCACGCGTACTGCGCCGAGTGGTAGTAGGGCCCGCACAGCAGCGTGGTGCCGCCAGCCGGCAGTTGCAGATCGGCCATCCGGTTGGCCACCGCCGCTTGCAGCGCGGCAATCGGCTCGGGGGCGCCGCCGTTGCGCAGCACGCCCTTGGGCCGGCCGGTGGTGCCCGAGGTGTAGAACATCGGCCCGCCGGCCAGCTGAGCCTCGGGCTCGGACGCGTCGGGTTGCGCCGCGATCAGTGCCTCGAAGTCGGTGAAGCCCAGCGGGCAGGCGTCGGGTGGCAGCGTGATGCAGGCGCGCAGCTTGGCGCCGGCCGCCGGCACGCGCTGCAGCGCCTGGGCGGCGGTGGCGGCGAAGTGGCTGTCGGTGACCAGGCCCACCGCGCCCGCATCGGCCAGCACGTAGGCCAGCTCGTCGACGCTGAAGTGCCAGTTCACCGGAACGTAGAAGATGCCGCAGTGCACCGCGGCGGCCATCAGCTCGAACACGCCGCGGCGGTTGCCGGCGAAAAGCGCGATGCGCTCGCCCGGCTGCAGCCCGGCGCCACGCAGCGCGCGCATCAGCCGGTTGACGCGGGCATCGAGCTCGGCCCAGCTGCACTGGCCTTGGTCGTCGATCAGCGCCGGTGCGTCGGCCAGGCGCTGCGCGGTCGCAGCAGCGAGGGCGGTCAAGGCGGCCATGCTGCGCCCGTCAATCCAGCGTGACCTCGGTGCTGACCGCACCGGCGCGGTCGGCACGCGCACTCAGGCCGATGCGCGCGCCGCGCGGGCCGCGCAGCACCCATTCGGCCACTGCGCGGTCGCCGGTGACCGCCGGGTTGGGCAAGAAGGCCTGCAGCGAGTTCTTCGCCGCGTGGCCCTCGAGCTGCGCGCCGACGATGCGCTCGACCCCGCCGACCAGGCTCACGCCCTCGGGCAGGTGGACGTTGAACACCGTGCCGCGCGCCGCCTTGCGCTCCAGCGCGCGCTTGCTGATGTAGGCCGGCAGGTAGCCGGCGTTGGCGACCGCGAAGCGCACCCGCCAGCAGTCCTCGCCCAGCGCGCGCACCTCGGTGCGCAGCACCTCGAGCTTGGGCAGCGACAGCCCGATCAGCGCCAGCCAGCCGGGAAAGCGCGCGACCTCGCGCTCGCGCAGGTGCGGCGGCGGGTTGCGCCAGTAGTTCAGCCGGTCCCAGCCGCCGAGCTCCACCGCGCCCAGCTGCGGGTGCTGGAAAGGGTACCAATCGACGTGGGCGCGGCCGTCGCATTGCGTGTCGCTCCAGCGCAGCAGCTTCAGGTCGTCGTCGGACGGGTGCTCGCGGTACCAGTGGATCCAGTCGTAGTCGGTGATGCCGGCCTCGCGGTTGGGTGCCCACAGCTCCACCGTCCAGAACAGGGCCCCCAGGTGCTCGTAGATCCAGTCCTGGGTGCCGGTGATGATCTCCTTGGGGTGGTACTTGAAGTCGTGAAAGATGCTGATCGCCGGGTAGCCGCTCAGCCGCGCGCCCAGCTCCGACAGCCGCTTGTAGATCCACAGGTCCTCGGGTGTCATGTCGTCGTCGCTTTGCGTGCCCATCGGCCGCAGGATCACGCCGCTGTGGGTGTGGAAGCTCACCGCCGCGCCGATGTTCGGGTGCGTGACGATGAACTCGACCATCGCGCGCACCTCGGGCTCGCTGGTCGGGTACGCCCCGGCGCCCGGCTGCTCGAACTCCTGGCGCCAGTAGGCGGGGAAGTTGCGGTTCAGGTCCAGCCCCTCGCGATTCGGGTTGACCTTGATCTGCAGGGCGTCGTAGTTGGTCAGCAGGCCCTCGGGCATGACGCGGAAGTACTCGCCGCCGAAGTCGCCGGGCTCGCGCGGCACCAGCAGCCGCGGCTCGCGCGGGTGCTTTTTCCAGCCGCCGTGCGCATCGGGCAGGCGCATGCTCAGCACGCGGCCGTCGCCGTCGATGTCCTGCGCGGTCAGGCCGTCGACGTGGGGTTCGTCGAAGGGGTACGGCCGCGTGCCCGAGCGGATGTGGCGCGGCCGATCGGCCAAGGCCAGCTCGGCGCCGTCGGGGTTGAGCCGCGGTGCGATGTACAGCGCGCGCGTGTCCAGCAGCTGCGTCGCCTGGCGGCCAGCCTCGTCGCCGCCGCCGTAGTGCGTCAGCAGCCAGTTGATCCAGTACAGGCAGGCGGTGCTGGCGGTGAGCTCGCCGGCGTGGATGTTGCCGTCGACCCAGAACGCCGGCTTGTCGGCGTCGGCGCCGGTGTGGCGGTTGGTCAGCGTCAGCAGCCAGATGTCGCGGCCCTCGAAGCTCTTGCCGATGCTGCGCAGGCTGGCCAGATCGGGCCGCGCGTCGGCGAAATCGCCGAGCAGGCGCGTCAGCTCGTCGTGGCGGTAGAACTGGTCGAAACGCGGGACCGGGATGTCGGGCATGGCGCGGCGCAGGCAGCGGGACGGCAGCGGCATTCTGCGCGTTGCGCGGCGCCGGCTGCGACATGGGGGGATCGCGCTTGCACAGCGCGCGGGGGCCGAGGCATGGCGCCGCCGGCTGATCCGGCGCAAGGTGCGCGGCGGCGCAGGCAGGCAAGCTCGGAGCCCCCGCAACCCGCTTGGAGTGCCGCCATGGCCGAGATGATGAAAGCCGCCGTCGTCCACGAGTTCGGCAAACCCCTGGTGGTCGAGGACGTGCCGGTGCCCGAGGTGCCCGACGGCCAGATCCTGGTCAAGGTGGTGGCCAGCGGCGTGTGCCATACCGACCTGCACGCGGCCAGCGGCGACTGGCCGGTCAAGCCGACGCTGCCCTTCATTCCCGGCCACGAGGGCACCGGCCATGTCGCGCGGGTGGGCCGCGGCGTCAAGCTGGTCAAGGAGGGCGACCGCGTCGGCGTGCCCTGGCTGCACACCGCCTGCGGCCACTGCGAACACTGCATCACCGGCTGGGAGACGCTGTGCGACCACCAGCAGATGACCGGCTACAGCACCAACGGCGGTTATGCCGAATACGTGCTGGCCGATCCGGGTTACGTCGGCCACCTGCCGGCCAACCTGGGCTTCGAGGCCGCCGCGCCGGTGCTGTGCGCGGGCGTCACTGTCTACAAGGGGCTGAAGGCGCTGGACTGCAAGCCCGGCAACTGGGTCGCCATCTCCGGCATCGGCGGCCTCGGCCACATGGCGGTGCAGTATGCGAAGGCGATGGGCTTCAAGGTCATCGCCGTGGACATTGCCGACGACAAGCTGGCGCTGGCCAAGCAGCTCGGCGCCGACATGGTGGTCAACGCCGCGACGCAGGACGCGGTGGCCGAGGTGCAAAAGCACGTGCGCGGCGCGCACGGCGTGCTCGTCACCGCGGTGTCGCGCGCCGCCTTCGCGCAGGGCATCGGCATGCTGCACAAGCGCGGCACGATGTCGCTGGTGGGGCTGCCGCCGGGCGACTTCCCGTTGCCGATCTTCGACGTCGTGCTCAACGCCAAGACCGTGCGCGGCTCGATCGTCGGCACCCGCGCCGACCTGATCGAATCACTGGCCTTCGCCGGCGACGGCCTGGTGAGCTCGCACTACTCGACCGACCGGCTCGACAACATCAACCAGATCTTCGAGCGCATGAAGGCCGGCACGATCGACGGGCGGGTGGTGATGACGCTGTGACGGCTTGCGCGTGGCGAGGAGGAGGTGCTTCGCCGAAGGTCTGCGCAAGGCCGTCGGCGCGGGCTTCCGACCCGAAGCCGCCCAACAGATTTCTCTGAAGCTGCCCGACGCTCAGGCCCAGCTCTTCGCGTTTCGCGTCTACCAAGCAGCCGTTCGTGACCACCGGCAGCCGGCCACTTGCAATCACCGGCCAGCGACCGCAATGAGGCAATGGCTTGAACGGGGCCGCCCAACGCCCAGTCCCGCCGGCTCCCTCCGTCTCGGAGCTGGGGGCCCGCCGCTACACTGGATGTGTGCATGCCTTGATCGAATCCCACCGCGAACAACTCCTGTCGCTGGCACGTCGCCGCGGCATTACGAGTGTTCGTGTCTTCGGCTCCATGGCTCGGAACGAAGCGCGCGATGACAGCGATGTCGACCTGCTGGTGACGCTGACTCCCGGCACAAGTGCCCTGGCTCTCGGCGGGCTGTTGCTGGATGCACAGGAACTGCTGGGCCGCCACGTGGATGTCGTCACTGAAGCGAGCCTTCATCCGGCGCTGCGCGACCGAGTGCTCGCCGATGCGGTGGCGTTGTGAATCCAGGGCCAGACAGCGACCGTGTACTGCTCGCTCACATGCGCGAATCCATTTATCGCGTCCACGAGTACACCGCGGATAGCAGAGCTCGCTTCGAGACATCGCGGTTGATCCAAGATGCAGTGATCCGCAATCTGCAGACGCTCACCGAGTCGAGCCAGCGCCTGTCCGACAGCATCAAGGCCACCGAACCGCAGGTACCGTGGCGTGAGCTCTCCGGCTTTCGCAACGTGATCGTGCATGGGTACCTCGGCATAGACCTCGCGGCCGTTTGGCTTGTTGTCGAGCAGGATCTACCGCCTCTCGCCGCCGCCCTGGACCGCATGATTGTCCGATCAGGTGATCAGCATTGAGGTGATGGACCCGGGCTCGTAGTCCAGTGTGCGTCCGACTGCAGCGGTCAATCGGCGCGCGCCAATGTCTTGGTTGGGTCGGGTTGCGCCGGCCGACCCTTCGGATTCATCGCAGGAGAGCCGTTGTTGAAGGGCCAATGCCCGGAAGCTGACGCCCGCGGACGAGTCAGATCGACTCGGAAGAGACAGTCCCTGTCCCGATCTCGCCGCCCAAGAGCTGCCGGTCGAACCCGGACAGAAGCGCCCGTTGGAGGCGCTGCAGCAGAGGGCAGACATCGGCATGACGCTCACCTTCCTGGCCGCCGGTCTGACGGTGGTGTGGTGGGTGTACAAGACTGGATCGCGGATCCGGCGCTGAGCCTGCACGCTTGAACCGGCGCTAATCCTGGTCCGGGCCGCCCTTGCGCTTCTTGTAGGTGTGGATGAAGCGGCCGAACGCCTTGTCCTTGTTGCGCCGCTCGCTCAGCGACAGGTCGTGGAAGGCCGACTCCTTGCGCAGCTTCAGGTAGTTCCTCAGGTGCTTTTCGCTGACCTCGCTCCTGTCAACCGCCGCACGCACCGCACAACCCGGTTCGCTGCCATGGGTGCAGTCGGGAAAGCGGCACTGACTCGCAAGCGCGGCGATGTCGGCAAACGTCTCTTCGATCCCGCCGCCGGCGCCCAGCATGCCCAGTTCGCGCATGCCGGGCATGTCGATCAGCAGCGCCCCGTGCGCCAGGACGATCAGGTGGCGCCGCGTGGTGGTGTGGCGGCCTTCCCCGGTGGGGCTGACCTCGCGAGTTTCCAGATCCCCGTCGCCCAGCAGACGGTTGATCAGCGTCGTCTTGCCCACGCCCGATGAGCCGAGCAGGCAGTAGGTCTTGCCCGGGGCCATGAGTGCTCGAACCTGGTCCACGCCCTCGCCCGTCACGTTGTTCACGCAGACCACCTGGGCATCCACACCCACGAGCCGTATCTGCCCGATCAGGCGCGCCAGCGCTTGCGGGCTGATCAGGTCCGTCTTCGTCAGCAGCACCACGGGCTCAATATGGCCGTCACGCGCCATCACAAAGTAGCGCTCGAGCCGGGGAATGTTGAAGTCGAAGTGGCACGACTGCACAATGAACGCCGCGTCGATGTTGGCGGCGATCATCTGGAACTCGACGTCCCGCCCGGCAGCCTTGCGCCGTAGGAAAGAGCGCCGCGGCAGCACGCTGTGGATGCTGGCCTGGGTGCCGGCATCGCGGTAGCGCACGCCCACCCAGTCACCCACGCAAGGCAGGTCGACCGAAGACTCGGCCAAGTGCAGCAGCTTGCCCGTCAGCTCGGCGGGCACCTCGCCGTTCTCGTTGCGCACCAGGTAGCGACCGCGGTCGACTGCGGTGACCCGGGCAGCAGACAGTTCCAGCGCCCCCAGTTCGCTGGCTTGGCCCGCCAGCCAGGGGTCCAGACCCAGATCACTCGGCATCATGGTGACAGTGTCGCAGAGGGCGTGGCGCCATCCCTGGTGGACGCTGATCTAGCGACAACCGTCAGATTGCAGAGAAGCTGCCAACCGCACGCGACCGCTTGTGGCCGACAGCGCCAGTTCAACCCGCGGCGTCGAAAGTCGGTGAAGCGCCCGAAACCGTTGCCGAGTCCTGCGCGGTCGAACGCCACTCGGCATCAGCCCAGCGCCGCGCCGTCGACGAAGACCTTCAGCTCGCCGGGCGCGAAAGCCTGCCAGGCCTCGCCGGTGGTCAGCGGCTCGGTCGCGACCACCGCCACGCGGTCGTCGGGCGTGGTCAGCGCGGCGAAGTCCACGCTCAGGTCCTCGTCGGCCAGCCGCGCCTGGCGGAACGGGTGCTGGCGCTGCAGCCAATAGAGCTTGGTCGAGCCGTGCGCCCACAGCGCCTGGCCGTTGCTCAGCAGCAGGTTGAAGGTGCCGTGCGCGTGCAGGCGCGGCAGCAGCTCGCGCAGGGTGCGGGTGAGTTCGGCCACGCTGGGCACGCCGGCATGCGACTTGGCCAGCTCCTGCAACAGCCAGCACAAGGCGCGCTCGCTGTCGGTGCTGCCCACCGGGCGGAACGCGCCGTGCAGCCTGGGCGCGAAGTCCTTCAGGTCGCCGTTGTGCGCGAACACCCAGTAGCGGCCCCACAGCTCGCGCACGAAGGGGTGGCAGTTCTCCAGCACCACCGGGCCCTGCGTGGCCTTGCGGATGTGGGCGATGACGTTGCGGCTCTTGATCGGGTAGCGCCGCACCATCTCGGCCACCGGCGAATCGCGCGCGCTGACCGGGTCGATGAACAGGCGCAGCCCCTTGTCTTCGAAGAAGGCGATGCCGAAGCCGTCCTTGTGCTCGTCGGCTCGCGTGGCCAGCCCGGTGAACGAGAACATCACGTCGGTCGGCGTGTTGGCGTTCATGCCGAGCAACTGGCACATGCTGCGCTACGCCGTGCGGGAAGTTCTGCCACCGACACGACGGCCGCGCCCAACGGATCCGAGCAACCGCCGCGGAACCGGCTTTGCCGGGCCGCTGGCGGTGCTCCCTCGAGGGGGAGCACCGCAGGCGCTTCGGGGGCGGGTCATCTGATCGGCAGGAACAACTTGGCGATGCCGCGCGCGCTGACCAGGTTGCCGGGGTTGGCGGTTTCTTCCAGCACGCCGCTCATGCGCCGCAGGATGCGCTCGCTGTTGCGCGCGCGCCAGATCACCAAGTCGGCCAGCCAGGGGTGCGCATTGACGCGGCTGGCCTTGCGGTACAGCTCGAATCTGGGCTGCAAGTCGCGGATCGCGGCTTCGTAGTCGGCGCGCACCGCGCCGTCGCTGAGCTGTTGGGCGTGCCCCTTGGCGATGGCGGCCGCAGCCAGCATGCCGGTCTGCATCGCCTTGCCGATGCCTTCGCCGCTGAAGTCGTAGGTGCTGCCAATGGCTTCGCCGGTGGCCAGCATGCCGGCACGCGAATACAGCGCGCCATCGAGCGAGCAGCGCAGCGGTGCGCCCTTCAACTCGCCGAGCATCGTGCCGCCGGCCATCAGCTCGCGCGCCGGCGCGTAGACCTCGCAGAAGGCGTCGAACACCTGGCGCAGGTTCACGTCCTGCATGCGCAAGCGCTTGCTGCCGGCCAGGCTGAAGCAGTCGGCCAGACCGACGCCGATGTTGAACACGCCGCCGGGCGCCGGAAAGATCCAGCCGTAACCGTGCTTCAGCCGCTTGTGCCAGACGATCTCGAGCGCGCGGATGCGCCCGACCATCGCCTCGTTCTTGACGTAGCCGCGCAGCGCGATGCCGGTGGGCGTGCGGCGCTGGCACAGCTCCGAGGCCAGCATCGCCTGCGGCGGCGCGCCGCTGGCCAGCACCACCCACGGCGCGCGCAGCTCGTGCACCCGTTCGCCCGACCTGAAGCAGCCGCCGATGACGCAGTCGGCCTCGACCAGCGGCGCTTCGAAGCGCCACGGCGTGTGCAGCGCCACGCCGGCACGCTGCGCCGCACGCACCAGGATATGGTCGAGCTGCTTGCGCGGCAGCACTGCCACCGTTCCGGGCACGTCGACGCGGCCGCCGCGCGGGCCGATGCAGGCGACGTGGCGGGCGGCTTGGGCCTGCGCCATCACCTCGTCGTGCACCCCCAGCCGGCGCAGCGCGGCGTGCGCGTCGGGGATCAGGCCGTCGCCGCAGACCTTGTCGCGCGGAAAGTCGTGCTGGTCGACCAGCACCGTGTGCAAGCCGCCGCGCGCCAGCATCTGCGCGCAGGCACTGCCCGCCGGGCCGGCGCCGACGACGATCACATCGCAGCTCGAAGGCAGGGGCGCGTCGCTCATCGCGCGAATTGTAGGCAGCGGCTATGCCATGCTCGCAGGCCGAAGCCGCTGGAGACCCCCATGCCCGAAGCCGACCCGAAGCTGCTGCGGCCACTGTGCGAAGACCTGGCGCTGGCGCTGCGCGCCGCCGCACACCACGGCCTGGACGAAGGCGTGTGCAACCACTTCAGCGTGGCGCTGCCCGACGACAGCCGCCGCTTCCTGATCAACCCGCGCGGTCTGCACTGGAGCGAGGCCGGCGCCGACGACATCGTGCTGGTCGACGAACACGGCCAGGTACTGCAGGGCCGGCACCGCGTCGAGCCGACGGCGATGTTCATCCACGCCGCGGTGCACCGCATCACTGGTCACGCGGTGGTGCTGCACACGCACATGCCCTACGCCACCGCGTTGACGCTGACGGTGGACCGGGCGCTGGACACCTGCGCAAGCCAGGGTGCGATGCGCTTTCATGGCCGCATCGGCATCGACGCCGACTACAACGGCCTGGCGCTGGATGTGGCCGAAGGCGAACGCATCGCCCGCGCGATGCAGGGCAAGGACGTGGCCTTCCTGGGCAACCACGGCGTCATCGTCTGCGGCGACCGCATCGCGCACGCCTACGACGACCTGTACTACCTGGAGCGCGCGTGCTTGCACCAGGTGCTGGCGATGAGCACCGGCCGGCCGCTGGCGCGCGTCGACGAGGCGCTGTCGGCGCGCGTGGCCGCGCAGGTTCAGGGCGAGCGCGAGCAGTCGGAGCTGTTCTTCGAGGCGCTGCGGCGCATGCTGCCGGCGCCGCGCTGAGCGACGTCCGAGCCAATCGCCACTACTTCAGACGCCAGTACGCTCCGGCGTCTGTCGTCACTGCTTCAAGGCCCAGCCGTTGACCTGGCTCAAGACTGGCCTTGAGCAGGCTGAACAGATCCTGCAGCAGCGGCCTTTCGGTGGCGAAGTCGCTGTGGCCCAGGAAGGTGGCTTCCAGATCGGAGGCATCGACCGTATCCAGGCCCTCGGCCAGCGTCACCGGCGGGATGCGCCCGGCACGCGGGTAGCCGTGCACGACTTCGGACAGCCACACCGGCTTGTCCTTGCTCGAGGCATACAGCGTACGGCGGCGGCCCACCTGGCGCAGCTCCGCCATGGCGGCCACGAAGTCGGCCGCATCCTCGTCGGGGGCGGCGCAGACGATCTTGTCCACGGCCCTTGGCGCACGCCCATGGCCGACGAGCCACTGCAGCGCCGCCAGCAGCACGCGGTTGCCCATGCTGTGGGCGACGATGTGCAGCGCCTTGCCGGCATCCTGCGCACAAGCGTCCAGCGCCGCGATGAACTCGGCCAGCGGCCGGGTTGCGTTCTTCGCCGAAGCTTCGTCGACCGTGTACTTGGCGGCCGCTCCCGCCGAAGGCCAGGCAAAGAACGCGGTGTCGCGGATCTTCAGGTCGTAGGCCAGTTGCGCGGCGCGCAGCGCGGCGTCCTCGAAGCTCACGCGATAGCCGTGCACGAACAACAGCGCTTCGGGCGCGCGCTGGTCCGCATCCGCATCGTCCATCGCGGCGCGTACCGCCCGCCAGAAGGCCGCTTCGTCCCGGCCCTCGGTGCTGAGAAGGCGCAAGCGGTCGTCAACCCCATGCCGCCAGCGCCGCCACCAGCCCTTCAGCCCTGCGGTGCCGGTGGAGCCGAGCGCGTGCCCGGCGGGCACGTTGACGATGCAGCGGCCGTAGCGCACGCTGCCGTCGCTGCTGCGCCGGCCGCTGAAGCCCTTGCCGATGTCATCGCGGTCGACCGGCTCGCGATTGCTGCCGAACCACAGCGGCACGTTGCGCGGGTCGCTGAGCAACGCGGCCTGGTCGTCGTGCGGCGCCGTGCCGCGCTGCGGCGGTGCGTCGGCTGGCGGCTGCGCCCCGCCGCTTTCATCCCCCGACTGGGGGCCCTCGATGATCGAAAAGATGTCCTTCTCGGACAGCAAGACCAGTTCCTCGTTGCCGTCGCCGCGCAGCTCGCTGCCGCTGTACTTGCCAAAGAGGATGCGGTCGACTTGCGCTGGTAGCTCGATCTTGGCCGACGCCGGCACCACTGGCCCTGACGACTTGTGCGCCTGCGCAGCGGCGGCGTAGTTCGCGTCGAGCCGCTCGCGCAGCAACACCAGGGCCGCGACGCGGCGCGCGATGGCGCTGAAGGCTTTGACTTCGTCCAAGCTCAGCGCGCGGCCGAACAGCGACTGTTCGCGGTAGCTCAGCCATTTCTTCAGCACCTGATAGCCGCCGAGCGTGTAGTTCCACACCGGCGCCGGCAGGTGGCGCCAGCAGGCGGTGTCGTTCAAGTGGATGTCGTGCGTCTTGTCGCCCAGGCCGAGCGCGGCCTCTTCGGCCGATGCCGCGCGATCGTGCACGCGCCCCTTGCCGGGCTTCGTGACGCCGCCCTTGCCGGCGCGGCCCCAGCCGGCGCTGAGCGCGAAATCGGCCGCGCCCAGCGGCTGCCCGTCGAGGCGCGCCGGCGCGGCAACGAGGCGCAGCGCCGGCGCCGGCGTGCCGCTGCTGACTCCCGGCACCGGCGTTTCGGTGTCGAGCAGCGCAGCCACCTCGCGGCCCAGCGCGGCCGAGGCGCGCAGCAGCTCCAGCGTGGCGGGCAGCGGGATGCGCGGCCAGTCCTGGCGCAGGGCGCCCGCGTTGGCGTCGCGGTAGGCGTCGCTGTGCAGGATCGCCAGTGCGTGGAAGAACAGGTCTTCCGGCGCCGCAGCAACCCCATCGAGATACCGCATTGCCGCTTTGCTGAGGTTGGGCTGCGGGCTGCTTGAAGCGCCGAGCAGGTCATCGTGGTCAGCGCGCAAGAAGAGCGGGATGCCACGCGCGCCGCTGTCCTGAAAGTTCAGGTCGGTGGCGATTTGGGTGACGAAGGCAGGCTCGGGCTTGCCCTTGCGTGTTCTGCCGGTGGTGAAAAGGCACGGGTTGCCAATGAACACCTGCGGTACGTAGTCGGGCCGCTTCTCGTCCAACAACTTGGTCTCGGCGTGCCAGTAAAGCCAGCGCACATCGAAGGGCCGGTAGGCGTACCGAAGGATTCGCCCACTGTCGAAGCCGAGCGCCAGCAGCTGCCGACGCGTGGCCACCGGGTCGAAGCGCGAGGCCGCGCGCATCAGCTCCGGCATTTCCTCGGCGATCGTGGCGTCGCTCAGCGCCGGGTCGAAATAGCGCCGCATCCGCGCCTCCAGCGCGGCGCGGTCGATGTCCACCAGCACCGCATCGCGGCTGGTCTTGATGCCGGGGTACGAGGCCTGGAACAGCTCGGGCAGCGTCGGCCAAGCCAGGTACGACGAGGAGACACGCGCTGGCTTGAAGGGTCGACCGAGATCCACTGTCGGGACCACATCGACATATCGCGGCGCCGCCGCGCTGTCCAGGGACGACAACAGCGCATTTCG
>CALBTN010000272.1 GCA_937967345.1 uncultured Rubrivivax sp.
GCCGGTGCCGGTGACGCGCACGCGGTCGCCGATGCGCAGCGCCGGCGCGGTGGTCTGCTGCACCGTGGCGACGCTGCCGTCGTCGTAGCGCACGCCGATGCGCCAGACGAAGGTGTGGCTGCGGTTGGCCGCCTGGTTGCCGAGGTAGGCGCCGCCGACCGCGCCGATCACGGTGGCCACCGTCTGGCCCGAGCCGCCGCCGAACAGGCTGCCGATGCCGCCGCCGATCAGCGCGCCGCCCACGGTGCCCACGCCGCTGTTGACGTTTTGCACCGAGTCTTGGGTGATCGAGATCACCGTGCCGACCCGCGCCGTGGGCTCCGACACCTGGAACGCCGGCGGCGTGCTGCAGCCGCCGAGCAGCAGCGCCGCGCCAGCGGCGAGGATGGCCGCCATACGGCGCCAGGACAGGGTTCCAATCATGTGCATCTCCAAACTCAAACTTCGCCTGTGAGTCTCAATCGGGGATCGAGTTCAACACGAACATCAGCGCCAGCAGGCCCGACGGCCGGCCGAGCTTGCCCAGCCATTGCTCGTAGATCTGCGCGATCTCGCCGCTCATGTACACCTGCGTCAAGGCCCGGTTGGCCTCGAGCCGGAACGCCGAGTCGTTGCGCGGCAGCGCCAGCGCGTAGGGCTCGTACGACAGCTCCTCGATCACCAGCGCAAGCTTGGCCGGCTCGCGCGAGCTCAACGCCAGCGCGGCCAGTTCGACCTTGTCGCCGGCATAGGCGTCGACGGTGCCGGCCTCGAGCATCGCCAGACCGCTGGCGGCCTCGGTGACCGGCACCACCGTGGCCTGGATGCCGCGCCGCTGCACCGCATCGCTCAGGCGCGTCTGCGTGGTCGTGCCTTGCAGCACCGCGACGCGCTTGCCGGCGAGCTCGGCGACCTGGTTGATCGGCGCGCCGGCCTTGACCAGCAGGCCGGCGCCGTTGACGAAGATCAGGTTGGAAAAGTCCACGCTGGCCAGCCGCGACAGCGTCTGCGTGGTGTTGGCGCAGTCCAGGTCGGCGCGGCCGGAGGCCACCAGCTGCAAGCGCTCGGCCACGCCGCCGGGCAGCCAGTTCACCTTCAGCTGTGGTTCGTCGACGGCGCGCCCCACCTGCGCGATCACGCGCTTGCACAGCTCGATCGTGTAGCCCACCGGCGGCGCGTTGCCGCTGGCCGACGAGAACGGCGCCGAGTCGGGCGAATACGCCACGTTGATGGTCTTGGCGGCCTTGATCCGGGCCAGCGTCGGTGATGCGACCTGCGCCGCGACGGGGGCAGCGGCCGCGGCGGCGGCCACGCACAGCACGGCCAGCAGGGTCTTGGTCATGGAGGTTCTCCGGGGAGTTCGAGGGCCGGCCGAGCCCGCCAGGGGTGGCCGTCAGGCGGCGCGAGTCTACCGCGTGCGCCGCATCCGCCTCCCGCGATCGGGCACACTGCGCAGGCTCGCCACAACCTGACCGCACCCCATGGATCGACTTCGCGCCGCCGTGTACGGCACCTTGCTGCTGCTGATCATCGGCTGGGTACTGACCGTGGGCAAGGCGATCTTCGTGCCGGCGGTGCTTGGCGCGGTGATCGTCTACGTGATCGTCGGCCTGGCGCAGGTGCTCGGCCGGCTGCCGCTGGTCGGGCCGCGCTTGCCGCTGCAGCTGCGCTACCTGTTCTCGATGGGCGTGATCGCGCTGGCCTTCCTGATGCTGGCCTACCTGATCGCCGCCAACAAGGAGCGCGCGCTGCAGCTGGCGCCGCAGTACCAGCAGTCGCTGCTGGCGTCGATCCAGGGCGTGGCGATGTTCTTCGGCATCGAGACCGAGCCGACCTGGACCACGGTGCGCAACGAGCTGATGGCGCAGATCAACCTGCAGCGGCTGTTCGCCTCGCTGCTGGCGTCGGCCGGCTCGATCCTGGTGACCTTCATCGTCGTGTTCCTGTACGCCACCTTCTTGCTGGTCGAGCGTTCGCACGTCGAGACCAAGCTGGCGCAGCTGTCCGACGACCCGCAGCGCGTGGCGCGCATCCGCCAGGTGATCGGCACCATCAACCAGCGCATCGGCTCGTACCTGGCGCTGAAGACGCTGCTGAGCATCCTGCTCGGTGTGGTCAGCTGGGCGGTGATGGCGTTGTACGGGTTGGAATTCGCGGTGCTGTGGGCGGTGCTGACCGCGTTCTTGAACTTCGTGCCCTACGTCGGCTCGGTGCTGGGGGTGGCGTTGCCGGCGCTGATGGCGGTGGTGCAGTTCGGCGAGATCGGGCCGATCCTGGCGCTGGTGGTGGCGCTGAGCGTGGTGCAGTTCCTGATCGGCAACTTCCTCGACCCTTACGTGATGGGCAGTTCGCTGAACCTGAGCCCGTTCGCGATTCTGATCAGCCTGGCGCTGTGGTCCGAGCTGTGGGGCATTCCCGGCGCGTTTCTCGCGGTGCCGATCACCGCCATCATCACCATCGTGTTCTCGCAGTTTTCCGGCACACGGCCGGTGGCGGTGCTGCTGTCCAAGAGCGGCGCGCTGTGAGTCTGGGCAAGCCGATCGGCGCCTTGGGCGCGGTGGGCGCGCTGCTGCGCGACGCGGCGCTGAGCTGGGTCAAGGACTACGCGCAGAGCATGGGTGCGGCGCTGGCCTACTACACGATCTTCTCGATCGCGCCGCTGCTGCTGATCGTCATCGCCATCGCCGGCTTCTTCTTCGGCGAGGAGGCCGCGCGCGGCGAGATCTACCTGCAGCTGCACGACATGCTGGGGCGCAACGGCGCGCTGGCGGTGCAGGGCCTGCTGGAAAGCGCCGGGCGCCGCTCGCAAAGCGTGCCGGTGGCCGCGATCGGCCTGATCGTGCTGTTCATCGGCGCGACTTCGGTCTTTGCCGAACTGCAAGACGCGCTCGAGCGCATCTGGCGCGTGCCGCAGCGGCCGCGCCGCAGCGGGCTGTGGGCGCTGCTGCGGGCGCGGCTGCTGTCGTTCGGCATGATCCTGGGCATCGGCTTCTTGCTGACCGTGTCGCTGGCCTTCAGCGCGGGGCTGCACGCGCTCAGCCGCTGGTGGGACACCGACACCGCCGGCTGGGGCGCGTTCAGCGGCGCCAGCGAGCTGGGCTTGAACGTGCTGCTGGTGACGGCGGTGTTCGCGCTGATCTACAAGACCTTGCCGCGCGCGCGCATCGCCTGGGGCGACGTCGCGGTGGGCGCGGCCGTGACCGCGCTGCTGTTCCTGATCGGCAAGACGCTGATCGGCGCCTACATCGGCCGCAGCGGCATCACCTCGGCCTTCGGCGCCGCCGCATCGCTGATCGTGGTGCTGCTGTGGGTGTACTACTCGGCGCAGATCTTCCTGTTCGGCGCCGAGTTCACCTGGGTCTACGCCCACCGCTACGGCTCACGCCGCGGCGAGCCGCTGCCGCCTTGAGCCGGGCGCGCGGCCATCGATCTTCGGGTGGCGGCAGGCGGCTGTTGGCTCTGCGCGGCAAGCGTGCGTGCGTTGCCGGTGGGCGCGATCGCGACAGCGCTTCAGCCGGTCCAGTCGACCCAGCCGCTCCATGCGCTCAGCAGCACCACCGCGCCGAAGACGATGCGGTACCAGGCGAAGGGCACGAAGTCGTGGGTGGCGATGTAGCGCAGCAGCCAGCGCACGCACAGCCAAGCACTGAGGAACGAGAACACCAGGCCGACCGCGAACAGCGGGATGTCGGCGGCGCTGAGCAACGCGCGCTCCTTGACCAGGCTGTAGGCGCCGGCACCGATCAGGGTCGGGATTGCCAGGAAGAAGCTGAAGTCGGTGGCGGCCTTGCGGCTCAGCCCCAGCAGCATGCCGCCGATGATGGTCGCGCCCGAGCGGCTGGTGCCCGGCACCATCGCCAGGCATTGCACCAGGCCCACCTTCAGCGCGTCCCACGGCGTCATGTCGTCGACCTGCTGGATGCGCACCGCGCTGGCCGGGCGGCGCTCGGCCCACAGGATGATCAGGCCGCCGGCGATGAAGGCGGCGGCGACCACGGTGGGGTTGAACAGGTGCGCCTTGATCGCCTTGCCGAAGGCCAGGCCCAGCAGCACCGCGGGCGCGAAGGCGATCAGCACGTTGAGCGTGAAGCGCCGCGCCCGCGGGTCGCTGCCCAGGCCGGCGGCGGTGTCGCGCAGCCGCTGCCAGTACACCAGGATCACCGCGAAGATCGCGCCGGTCTGGATCGCGATGTCGAAGACCTTGATCTTGTCGCCGGTGAACTGCAGCAGCGAGGCGGTGAGGATCAGGTGGCCGGTCGACGAGATCGGCAAAAACTCGGTCAGCCCCTCGACCACGCCCATGATCGCGGCCTTGGTCAGCAGCAGGATGTCCAACGCGTCGCCCATGCAAAAGGCGCGGATGATACGGGGCGGTACCCGCGCGCCCGGCGGCGCCCCGTGCCGGCCGCTACGGCAGCGGCTCGATGCCGATCTCCAGCCCGGCCGGCGTCACCCGCAGCGTGCCCGGGCGGTAGCCGGCCGCGCGCAGCGCGCGCAGCCGCTTGTCGGGCACGCGGTACAGCACCAGATCGTCGAGTGCGCGCTCGGCGAGCGCGATGCCGCCTTGTTGCAGCAGGCCGGCGCGGCGCGCCCAGCTTTCGGGCAACTCGTCGAACTGCAGGCTGCGCACGCGCGGGCTGACCAGCCGCACGCTGGCATCGGACGGCTCGAAGCGCAGCGCGTAGTCCAGCGCCAGCCGGCCGTGCAGGCTGCGCCCGTCCAGCCGGCGCTCGACCGCGCGCAGTGTCAGCTCGGTGGAAAGTCGATTCGACGCGGCGTCGAGCTGCAGCGCCGGCTCGGACAACTGCAGGTCGATCAGCTCGAGCACGCTGCGCTGCAGCGGAAAGCGCCGTGCCAGTTGCGCCTGCAGCTCGGCTTCGCTCAGCGTGATGCTGCGCGGCACCGCGGCGCAGCCGAGCAACGCCAGCACGCCGCTGGCCGCCAGCACGATGGCCGCGCGCCGCCTATTCATGGCGCAGCGCATCGATCGGCAGCAGCGCGGCGGCTCGGCGCGCCGGGTAAAAGCCGAAGAACACGCCCACCGCGGCCGAGAAGCCCACCGCCAGCAGGATCGATTCACCGGCCAGCAGCACCTGCCAGCCGGCGAAGCTGCCGATGGCCCAGGTGGCCACCATGCCCAGCACGATGCCGATGGCGCCGCCCACCAGGCTCATCGTCACCGCCTCGATCAGGAACTGGCCGAGGATGTCGCGCGAGCGCGCGCCCACCGCCATGCGCAGCCCGATCTCGCGCGTGCGTTCGGTGACGCTGACCAGCATGATGTTCATGATGCCGATGCCGCCGACCACCAGGCTGACGCCGGCCACCGCGGCCAGCAGCAGGCCCAGCACGCGGCTGGATTCCTCCTGCGCCTCGAGCATCTCGGTCAGGTTGCGGATGCTGAAGTCGTCGTCGGCGCCGCTGGGCAGGCGGTGGCGCTGGCGCAGCAGCTCGCGGATCTTCTGCTCGGCCTGCTGCATGCTCTGGCCTTCGCGCACCTTGACGCTGATCGCGCCGACGCGCTTGATGCGCCCGGCGCTCATGCCCTCGATGCGGTTGCGGTAGGTCGACAGCGGCACCAGGATCACGTCGTCCTGGTCCTGCCCCCACGAGTTCTGGCCCTTGCGCGACAGCACGCCGATCACGCGCAACGGCACCTTGTGCACGCGCACCATCTGGTCGATGGCGTCGGCGTCGCCGAACAGCTCGCGCGCCACCGTCTGCCCCAGCAGCACCACCTTGGCCGAGCCGGCGAGGTCGGCGTCGTCGAAGTTGCGGCCGGTGTGCACCGGCCAGTCGCGCACCTCGAGGTAGTCGCCCGTGGTGCCCATCACCGAGGTGCTCCAGTTGCTGTTGCCCGCCACCACCTGGGTGCTGCCGCGCAGGCTGGCGGCGGCGGCCTGCACCTCGGGCACTTCGGCGGCGATCGCCACCGCGTCCTCCTGGGTCAGCGTCTGGCCGGTCTGTGCGCCCAGGCGCACGCCGCCGCTGGTCATGGCCCCGGGCAGCACCAGCATGATGTTGGTGCCCAGCGCCTTGATCTGTTCTTCGACGCGCTGACGCGCGCCGCCGCCGATGGCGATCATCGTGATCACCGCGGCCACGCCGATGATGATGCCCAGCATGGTCAGCATGCTGCGCAGCCAGTTGGTGGCCAGCGCGCGCAGCGCGGCGGCGAAGGCGCTGGCCAGGTTCATGCCGCCACCGCCGCGGCATGCGGCGTTTGCAAGCGGTCTTCGACGACGCGCCCGTCGCGGAACACGATGCGCCGGCGCGCCCACAGCGCGATGTCGGTCTCGTGCGTCACCATCACGATGGTCATGCCCTGCGCGTTCAGCCCGGCCAGCAGCCGCATGATGTCTTCGGAGGTGTGGGTGTCCAGCGCGCCGGTGGGCTCGTCGGCCAGGATCAGCTGCGGGCCATTGACCAAGGCCCGGGCGATCGCCACGCGCTGCTGCTGCCCGCCCGACAGCTCGGCCGGGGTATGCGATGCGCGCTCGCCAAGGCCAACACGCTGCAGCGCGGCCAGCGCGCGCGCGCGCCGCTCGGCCGGCTTGACGCCGGCGTAGACCATCGGCAGCGCGACGTTGTCCAGCGCGCTGGTGCGCGCCAGCAGGTTGAACTGCTGGAACACGAAGCCGATGCGCCGGTTGCGCAGCGACGCCAGCGCGTCGCCGTCCATGCGGTGCACGTCCTCGCCAGCCAGGCGCAGCGTGCCGCTGCTCGGGCGGTCGAGGCAGCCGATGATGTTCATCAAGGTGCTCTTGCCCGAACCCGACGCGCCCATGATGGCGGCGAACTCGCCCTCGTCGATGTCCAACGACACGCCATCCAGCGCCTGCACCACCTGCGCGCCCATGCGGTAGGTCTTGACCAGCGCGCGCGCCTCGATCAATGCCACGGCGCGCTCCGCCTTGTCAGAACAGCCGCGGCGCCGGCGAGCGCGGCGCCGCGCCGGCCTGCGCCACCACCGCGGTGATCACGCTGGCGCCGTCGACCAGCACCGCCGCCTCGGCCGAGTGCGGCGGCACGATCAGCTCGGTCATCACGCCGTCGCTGATGCCCAGGCGCACGCTGTAGGCGCGCGGCTTGGCGTCGCTGCCCAGCAGGTACAGCCGCCCGCGCGTGACCTGCCGCCCGGCCAGTTCGGCCAGCAGCTTGCCGTAGCGCGGCTGCTGCTCGGGCGTCAGCTGCTGGCCGATCATCGCGCGCAGGTCCGCCAGGATCAGGTCGCGTGCCTTGGCACGCTTGGCCTCGGGCAGGTTGCCCAGGTCGGCCAAGCGCGGCCGCTGCGCGGCGATGACCGCGTCGACCTGCGCCACCTGCTCGGGCGTCAGGTCGAGCTCGGCCAGCAGCCGCTTGCGAAACTCGGCCAGCGGCCCTTGCGCCGCAGCGTCCGGCGCCGGCTGCGCCTGCGCCTGCGGCCAAAACGCCGCACCGCCGCTGCGCGGCGCGGTGCTCGCGCCGGTGGTAGCGCCGGTGGTAGCGCCAGTGGTAGCGCCAGTGGTAGCGCCGGTGGTAGCCCCACTGGCCGCGGGCTGCACCGAGGCCGGCGCCGACGCCGCCGCTTCGGGCTCGATGCCGGCAATGCGCACGCGCAGTGCGGCGTTGGGCACCTTCAGCACGTCGTCGCGCGTGTCGGTAACGATGCGCACGTTGGCCGTCATGCCCGGCAGCATCAGCGAACCCGGGTTGGCGAAGCTGACCACCACGGTGTAGGACACCACGTTCTGCGCGGTCACCGCGGCCTTGCGCACCTGGTGCACCACGCCGTCGAACATGCGCCCGGGAAAGGCGTCGATGCTGAAGTCGACCTTCTGGCCGTCGCGCACGCGCGAGATGTCGGCCTCGTCGATCGCCGCCTCGACCTGCATGTCCGACAGGTTGCGCGCGATCACGAACAACTCGGGCGCTTGCAGGCTGGCCGCCACCGTCTGGCCGACTTCGACGCTGCGCTTGATGACGATGCCGTCCACCGGCGAGCGGATCTGCGTGCGCTGCAGGTCCACCCGCGACTGCTGCAGCTGCGCCTCGCGCTGGCGCACGATGGCCCGCGCGTTCTTTTCCTGCGCTTGCGCGACCTGCACCTGCGCCTGCGCCACCTTCAGCGCCGCGGCCAGCGACGCCGCCTTGGAGCGCGCGGCATCCAACTCGGCGGCCGAGATGAAGTCCTGCGCCAGCAGCCCCTGCTTGCGCTTCTCGTCGCGCTGCGCTTCGGCCGCGTCGCCTTGCGCGCGCGCGACCTGCGCCAGCGCGCTTTGCACGTTGGCCTGCGCGGTCAGCACCGACGCGCTCGCGGCCTCGACATCGGCGCTGGCCTGGCGCACGCGGTACTCGAAGGTCTGCGGGTCGAGCTGCGCGATCAGCTGGCCTTCGCGCACGGGGCTGTTGAAGTCGACGTACAGCTCGCGGATCTGGCCCGACACCTGCGAGCTGACCTGCACCTGCTGCACCGGCGTCACGGTGCCGGTGGCCGACACCGCCGCTTGCAGCGGGCCGCGCTCGATCTTCGCGGTGCGGTAGCTGAAAGCGGGCTCGGCGTCGCGCACGAAAGCCCACCAGCCGGCGCCGCCGAGCAGCCCGGCGAGCACGGCCGCGCCCAGCCAACGTGATGCTTTCATGCGTCAATTTTAGGCAGCACCCCGGCGCGGGCCGCGCCGGCGGGCGGCGACTTTGCGCTTCTTTACCGGCCGCGCGGCGCATGCCGCGCAAATGCGCGGGCGCTGGCGCGGATAATCTACTGACCAACCAGTCAGTTGATCATGACCGCCACCGCAACCCCGCCACGACAGCGGCGCCCGCAGGCGCGCCCGCAAGAGCTGCTCGACGCGGCGCTGCAACTGTTCGTCGAAAAGGGCTACAGCGCGACGCGCAGCGAGCAGGTGGCCGCGCGCGCCGGCGTGTCCAAGGGCACGCTGTACCTGTACTTCCAAAGCAAGGAAGAGCTGTTCAAGGCGGTGGTGCGAAGCAACATCTCGGCGCTGATTGCCGAAGGCCAGGCGGTGGCCGACAGCTTCGACGGCAGCAGCGCGCAGCTGCTGCGCCTGCTGATGCAGACCTGGTGGCAGCGCGTGGGCGACACCCGGGCCGGTGGCATCTGCAAGATCGTGATCACCGAGGCGCGCAACTTTCCCGAGCTGGCGCGCTTCTATGTGGACGAGGTGATGCGCCCGGCGCAGCGCCTGGTGCGCCAGGCGCTGGCGCGCGGCATCGAACGCGGCGAGTTCCGTGCCGTGCCGCTGGACGAAGCCACCTACGCGCTGGTTGCGCCGCTGCTGTTCCAGGCGCTTTACCGGCATTCGCTGGGGCGCTGCGGCCTGCCCGACAGCCTGCCGAGTGCGGCGCGGCTGATCGACACCCAGCTCGAACTGCTGCTGCATGGTCTGCAGCCGCCGGTGGCGCAGACGCCACGCCCGCCGCACACGCCGCGCGCCGCGTCGGCGCGCCCGCAGCGATGAAGCGCTGGCACAAGCTGCTGCTGGCGCTGCTGCTGCTGGCCCTTGCCGCGGCCGGCACGGCGCGGCTGCTGGGTGCGCGGCGCACGCCGCAGCAGGCCGGTGCGCCCAAGGCCGAGGCGGCGATCGAGCTCGCCGCCGCCGACCTGGTGGCGGTGCGCCGCGCCGAGCTGACGCGCACGCTCGAGGTCTCTGGCAGTCTGGTGGCGGTGAACAGCGCCTTCGTCAAGGCGCGGGTGGCGGCCGAGGTCAAGACCATCGCGGTGCGCGAAGGCGACCGCGTGCGCGCTGGTCAGGTGCTGGCGCAGCTGGACACCACCGAGTTCGACTGGCGGGCGCGCCAGGCCGAGCAGCAGGCTCGAGCCGCGCGCGCGCAGCTCGAGATCGCGCAGCGCAGCCTGAGCAACAGCCGCTCGCTGGTGGCGCAGGGCTTCATCTCGGCCACCGCGATGGACAACGCGGTGTCGACCGAGGCCGGCGCGCAGGCCACGCTGCAGGCCGCGCTGGCCGCGGTGGAGTTGGCGCGCAAGGCGCGCGGCGATGCCACGCTGGCGGCGCCGATCAGCGGCTTCATCGCGCAGCGCCTGGTGCAGCCGGGCGAGCGCGTGGCGGTGGACGCCAAGCTGCTGGAGATCGTCGACCTGTCGAAGCTGGAGCTGCAGGCCAGCGTGCCGCCCGAGGACGCCGGGCAGCTGCGCGTCGGCGCTGTCGCGAAGTTGCGCGTCGACGGCATCGCCGCCGACGTCAGCGCGCGGGTGGTGCGCATCAACCCCAGCGCGCAGCCCGGCTCGCGCAGCGTCGTCGCCTACCTCGAGTTGCAGCCCGACCCGGCGCTGCGCCAGGGCCTGTTCGCGCAGGGGCGCATCGAGCTCGAGCGGCGCGACGCGCTGCTGCTGCCGCTGGCCGCGGTGCGCAACGACCAGGCGCAGCCCTACGCGCTGCGCGTCGACGGCGGCACGCGGGTGGCGCAGCGCACGCTGCGCCTGGGCGCGCGCGGCTCGAGTGGTGACGACGAGGTGGTCGAGGTGCTGCAAGGCCTGGACGCCGGCGACCGGGTGCTTTCGGCCAGCCTGGGCGCGCTGCCCGACGGCGCGCGTGTGCGCATCGAGCCGGCCGCGTCAAGCGCTGCCGGCACCGCCCAGCGCTAGCGCGCGGGCCGGGCAACGCCGATGTGGTTCACGCGCGTCGCGATCGCCAACCCGGTGATGGCCACCATGGTCATGCTGGCGCTGGTGGTGCTGGGCGGGTTCTCTTACCAGCGGCTCAAGGTCGACCAGTTTCCCGACATCGACTTTCCGACCGTGGTGGTGCAGGTCGAGTACCCGGGCGCAGCGCCCGAGATCGTCGAGAACGAAGTCACGCGCAAGGTCGAGGAAGCGGTCAACACCATCGCCGGGCTGAAGGAGCTGTTCTCGCGCTCGTACGAAGGCAGCTCGGTGGTGATCGCGCAGTTCAACCTCGACATGGACGGGCGCAAGGTGGCCGACGACGTGCGCGAGAAGGTCGCGGCGATCCGCCCGCTGCTGCGCGACGAGGTCAAGGAGCCGCGCATCTCGCGCTTCGACCCGGCGAGCCGGCCGATCTACTCGCTGGCGCTGACATCGCCCGACGGCTCGCGCAGCGCGCAGCAGCTCAGCACCTTCGCCGACCAGGTGGTGCGCAAGCGGCTGGAAAACGTACGCGGCGTCGGCTCGGTGACGCTGGTGGGCGCGCGCAAGCGCGAGGTGAACCTGTACCTGCGGCCGGCCGCGATGGACGCGATGGGCCTGGGTGCCGAGCAGATCCTGGCCGCGGTGCGCGCCGACAACCGCGAGCTGCCGGCCGGCACGCTGCGCACCAGCGACGTGGAGAAGGTGCTGAAGGTCGATGCGCGCATGCGCCAGCCCGAGGACTTCGCACAGATCATCGTCGCGCGCAAGAACGGCGCGCCGGTGCGCCTGGGCCAGCTGGCCGACATCGTCGACGGCCCCGAGGAGATCGACAGCCTGGCGCTGTTCAACGGCGAGCGCACGCTGGTGCTGGACGTGCGCAAGTCGCAGGGCGAGAACACGATCGACGTCGCCGATGCGCTGAGCGCGGTGGCCGCGCAGTTGCGCACCCAGCTGCCCGAGGGCATCGCGCTGGACGTGGTGCGCGACAACTCGCGCCCGATTCGCGTGTCGGTGAACAACGTGCAGCGCACGCTGCTCGAAGGCGCGCTGCTGACCATCGCCATCGTGTTCTTGTTCCTGAACTCGTGGCGCTCCACCGTCATCACCGGGCTGGCGCTGCCGATCGCGCTGATCGGCACCTTCCTGGTGATGTACGCGCTGGGCTTTTCGATCAACATGGTCACGCTGATGGCGATGAGCCTGTGCGTGGGCCTGCTGATCGACGACGCCATCGTCGTGCGCGAGAACATCGTGCGCCACGTGCAGATGGGCAAGAGCCCGCGCCAGGCGGCGCTCGACGGCACCGACGAGATCGGCCTCGCGGTGCTGGCGACGACGCTGTCGATCGTCGCGGTGTTCCTGCCGATCGGCTTCATGGGCGGCATCGTCGGCAAGTTCTTCCACGAGTTCGGCATCACCATCGTCAGCGCGGTGCTGATCAGCATGTTCGTCAGCTTCACGCTCGACCCGATGCTGTCCAGCGTGTGGCACGACCCGGCGATCCACGCCGAGGGCGCGCCCGCCGCGCGCACCAGCCTGTATGACCGCACGCTGGGCCGGCTCACCGGCGCGGTGGACCGCTTCTCGCAGTGGCTGGGCGCGGTCTACACGCGCATCCTCGGCTGGTCGCTGCGCCACCGCTTGGCCACGCTGGGCGTGGCGCTGGCCAGCCTGGGCGCGAGCTTCGCGCTGCTGCCGCTGATCGGCACCGAGTTCATTCCCAAGGCCGACTACTCCGAGACCTACGTCAGCTTCCACACTCCGGTGGGCTCGTCGCTGCAAGCCACCGAGGCCAAGGCGCGGCAGGTCGAGCGCATCGTGCGCGAGCGCCCCGAGGTGCTGCACACGGTGACGACGATCAACACCGGCCAGGTGCTGGGGCGCAACCAGGTGCAGATCTTCGTGCGCCTGGTCGACCGCCGCGAGCGCGCGCTCAACGTCGACCAGCTGTCGGTGCCGCTGCGCCAGCGGCTGGCCGCGGTGCCCGGCATCACCGTGACCCACGTCGGCTTGCTCGACGCGGTGGGCGGCGCCAAGCCGATCCAGCTGTCGCTGCAGGGCAGCGACCTGCGCGAGCTCGACCGCCTGACCGCACAGCTGCTGCCGCGGCTGGCGGCCGTTCCCGGGCTGGTCGACCTGGACACCAGCTCCAAGCCGAACAAGCCGGCGGTGGCGATCCGCGTCAAGCGCGACGCGGCGTCCGACGCCGGCCTGAGCGTGGGCGCGCTCACCGCCGCGCTGCGCACGCTGGTGGCCGGCGAGACCCTGGGCAGCTGGCGCGCCGACGACGACCAGAACTACGACGTCAAGCTGCGGCTGGCGCCGCTGGCGCGCCACAGCGCCGCCGACATCGAGCGCCTGGGCCTGACGGTGGGCGCCAACGCCGACGGCTCGCCGCGCATCGTGCGGCTGTCGCAGGTGGCCGAGGTGCTGCCGTCCAGCGGCGCCAACCAGATCAACCGCCGCGACCAGAACCGCGAGGTCGAGATCACCGCCAACGTGTCGGGCCGCGCCGCCGGCCAGGTGGCCGAGGACATCCGCGCGGTGCTGGCCGACACCGCCTTTCCGCCCGGCTACTCCTTTCGTTTCGGCGGCTCGACCAAGGACATGCGCGAGAGCTTCGTCTATGCGGTGCAGGCGCTGGCGCTGGGCGTGATCTTCATCTACATGATCCTGGCCAGCCAGTTCCGCAGCTTCTTGCAACCGCTGGCGCTGATGAGCTCGCTGCCGCTGACGCTGATCGGCGTGGTGCTGGCGCTGCTGGCCTTCGGCTCGACGCTGAACATGTTCTCGATCATCGGCATCGTGATGCTGATGGGGCTGGTGACGAAGAACGCGATCCTGCTGATCGACTTCGCGATCCGCGCGCGCGAGGGCACGGCGGGCGCTCACGGCACGCGCGAAGCCGGCATGCAGCGCTCGGCGGCGCTGCTGTACGCGGCGCAGGTGCGGCTGCGGCCGATCCTGATGACCACGCTGGCGATGATCTTCGGCATGCTGCCGCTGGCGCTGGGCCTGAGCGAAGGCTCCGAGCAGCGCGCGCCGATGGGCCAGGCGGTGATCGGCGGCGTCATCACCAGCTCGCTGCTGACGCTGGTGGTGGTGCCGGTGATCTACTGCTATCTCGACGACCTGGCGCAGTGGTGGCGCGGCCGCGGCGCGCGCGCCGGCGCAAGGCTGCAGCCAGATTCACCGGCCTAGAATTCGCCCGCCCTGACCGACGCACGGAATCCGCGCCATGAACACCGAACAAGCCCGCTTCAACATGATCGAGCAGCAGATCCGGCCGTGGGACGTGCTCGACCCCGGCGTGCTGGCACTGCTGGGCCGCGTGCGCCGCGAGGACTTCGTGCCCGAGGCCTACCGCGCGATGGCCTTCATGGACACCGAAGTGCCGCTGCCCGAAGGCCAGTGCATGCTCGCGCCGCGGGTGGAGGCGCGCATGCTGCAGGAGCTGCAGATGCAAGAGCAGGGCAACGTGCTCGAGATCGGCGCCGGTTCGGGCTTCATGGCCGCGCTGCTGGCGGATCGCGCACGGCAGGTGCTGACGCTCGAGATCTCCGAGCCGCTGGCGCGGCTGGCGCAGCACAACCTGCAGCGCGCCGGGGTGCACAACGTCACCGTGCGCTGCTACGACGGCTCGGGCGGCGCGCGCGGCGAGGCGCCGTTCGATTCGATCGTGCTGTCGGGCTCGGTGGCCGAGGTGCCGCAGGCCTTGCTCGAGCAATTGCGCCGTGGCGGGCGGTTGATCGCCATCGTCGGCGACGAGCCGGTGATGCGCGCGCGGCTGTACAAGCGTATCGACGACGCGTCGTGGTCGCAGGAAGACCTGTTCGACACCGTCGCGCCGCGGCTGCGCAACTTCCCGCAGCCCGAACGCTTCAGCTTCTGACGGCTGCCTCGTGACGGGTCCACGCCGCTTCACGCCGAAGCTTGCACGCCAACTGACCGCCGCCGCGCTCGCCGCGCTGCTGGCTGGCGCCGCGCACGCGCAGGCGCTGGTCGAGTTGTACGAGGCCGCGCGCGCCTACGACGCCACCTACCTGGCTGCGCGCGCCCAGGCCGACGCCGCCGAGTACCGCGCTGCCCAGGCCGACGCGCTGGCGCTGCCCACGCTCGCGGCCAACCTCAAGGGCGTGGGCACCCAGGTCGACCTGCCGGGCGGCCGCTCGGGCGACAACAACGCGTTGCAAGGCAATCTGAACGGGCGCATGCCGTTGTTCAACCGCGCCAACCAGGCGACGATCGAGCAGGCGCAGCGTTCGCTGATTGCCGCCAAGGCCGAGCTCGAGGCGGCCGAGCAGGATCTGATCATCCGCCTGGCGCAGGCCTATTTCGACGTGCTCTCGGCCAAGGACGACGTCGCGCTGGCCGAGGCCAACAAGGCCTACATCCTGGAGCAGCTGGCCTCGGCCAAGCGCAACTTCGAGGTCGGCACCGCCACCATCACCGACGCGCGCGAGGCGCAGTCGCGCGCCGACCTGGCCGCCGCGCAGCAGATCGCCGCCGACAACGCGCTGATCAACCGCCGCATCGCGCTGGCCTATCTGGTCGGCCAGCGCGGTGTCGAGCCGCTGCCGCTGGCCACGCCGGTGATGCTGCCGAAGGTCGTGCCGGCCAACGTCGAGGAATGGGTCGCGGTGGCCGACACCGTGCATCCGCAGGTCACGCGCACGCGGGTCGCGTTCGAGATGGCGCGCCTCGAGATCGACAAGGCCAAGGCCGGCTTGCTGCCCACGGTGGACGCGGTGGCGTCGGTGGGCGCGAACAAGGCCAGCGGCGACTCGATCATCCCCGGCACCACGCGCTCGGCCTCGGTCGGCGTCGAGCTGAACTGGCCGATCTACACCGGCGGCGCGGTGCAAAACCGCATCAGCGAGACCGTGGCGCTCGAGCAGCGCTCGCGCGAGGAGTTCGAGAACGCACGGCGCACGGTGGCGCAGAACACGCGCGTGGCCTACTTCAGCGTGCAGTCGGGCGAGGCGCTGGTCAAGGCGCTGGAGGCGGCCGAGGCGTCGAGCCGGCTGTCGCTCGAGGCCACGCAGCTGGGCTACAAGGTCGGCGTGCGCGTCAACATCGACGTGCTGAACGCGCAGACGCAGCTGTTCCAGACGCGGCGCGACCTGTTCAAGTCGCGCTACGACGTGCTGGTCAACAGCCTGCGGCTGCGCCAGGCCTCGGGCCAGCTCACGCCCAACGACCTGTTGGCGGTGAACAGTCTGCTGGCGCGGCCCTGAGAGCAGCCCGCGACCAGGCGGGCGCCCGGCCGTGCCGCCGGCTCAGGACAGCGCCTTGGCTTTGAGCCGGTCGAACTCGGCCGGCGTGATGGTGCCGGCGTCGAGCAGCGCCTTGGCCTCGGCGATGTCGGCTGCCGGCGACTTGCCGGCGACTTCCTTGATGTAGGTTTCGGTGTCGGACTTGGCCTTTTGCAGGCTGGCCTGCTGGCGGGCTGCCATGCCGCTGCCGCGCGCGATGATGTAGATGATCGCGGTGATCACCGGCAGGAAGATCAGGCCGATCACCCACAGCACCTTGGCAACGCCGCCCAGCGCGTGATCCCTGAACAGATCGACCACGATCTGGAACATGATGATCAGGTAGGCCACGAAGAAGAAGGTCGAGATCATCAACCAGACCATGTCCCAGAAGTTGCTCATTGCGAATTCCCAACGCAGTTGAAAAGAGGAAGGCCGCGGTGCGGCGGTGGCAGTACCTTGGCGGGCCGCGAGGCTACCACCGCCGCAGCGGTGCGCGGTTCAGTCCGCCGCAGTCAGTGTCTCGGCGCGCCGCGGCGTCGATTGTTCGTCGACCAGATCGCCGATGTGGTCGATCAACTGCAGCGCCAGCGGGCAGGTCTGGTGCGCCGCGCGCAGCACCGCGCAGACCCCGCTGGCGTCGGCCGGCAGCTCCACCGGCAGGCGAACCACGCTGCCCTTGCCCGGCGCGAAATCGAGCTGCGAGCGCAGGCCAAAGCCAAGCATGCCGGCGTGCATGATCAGGTTGAACTGCAGCTGGATCGACATCGCTTCGACCGCGTGCGTGGGCATCTGCAGGCCCGCTTTCGCCAGCGTGCGCTGCACGTAAAGGTAGAAGCTGCAGTCGGCCGGCGACAGCACCCAGCGCTGCGCCATCAGCTCGGGCCACTTCAGGTTGCGCCGGCGCGCCAATGGGTGGTCGGCGGCGGCGACCACGCACAGCCGCTCGTCGAACAGCTTGATCAGCCGCGTGTCGTCGGGCGGCTCGACCAGCGACAAGCGCATGATCGCCACCTCGATGTCGCGCTTGCGCAGCCGGTCGATCAACTCGGTTTCGCGGGCCTCGACCATCGACACCTGGATGCCTGGATGGGCGTCGAGCAGCCGGTTCAAGGCCAGCGGCACGAACGGAAGCGCCGGCAGCGGCACCGTGCCCATCCGCAGGCTGCCGACCGCGCCGCTGGACAGCAGCGCCAGATCCTGCGCGGCGCGGCGCAACTCGTCGAAGATGGCGGCCGCGCGCGGTGCAAAGCTGGCGCCGTGCGGCGTGGGCTCGACGCCATTGGCGATGCGGTCGAACAGGCGCACACCCAACGTCTGTTCGAGTCCGGCGATGGCCTTGGTGATGGCCGGCTGCGACAGATGCAGCACGGCGGCGGCCTTGCGGAAACTGCGGTGCTCGAGCACCGCGACGAAGATGCGCAACTCGCCCATCTTCAGATGCCGCGGCAAGCGCTGGATCAGGGTGCTGGGCGAAACAGGTGGCATGGTCGAGTGGCAGGCCGATGCGGGCGATGATCGGCTGATTGGTTTTTTGCTATGCCCCTAGAGGCGCAGTCGAGCCAAGAGTTCCCACGACCCCGACATTGTCTTGCGAGTTGCCGGCCAAGACGCTGCGTGTGGGTTCCGCCGGAGCGATCGTCATCTGGTTGCCTCACACGGTGCTGACCGGCACCGGCGCGGCACGGCGGCTGTGGTGCCACCGCAACTTGTATCGAGCGAACGTGCCGGCCAAGTGGGCGAGAATCGACCTGCCCCGCGAAACGGGATTCGAGCCCACGCAGCCGCAACTCGTGGCGGTGGCATCTTCTACACGAAAGGTAAAGCCATCATGAGTGATTCAAACGCAACGCGCCGCGGCTTCGTGACCGGTGCGGCGGCGTTGGCCGCGGTCGCGGCCACGACGCCGGCCGCCGCACAGTCGAAGGGATCGGCGCTGCCCAAACCCGACGGCACGATCGAGTTCAGCCTGTTTCGCGCCGGCTTCATCATCGGTGGCAGCGGCGGCAGCGGCATGCTGCACTTCAAGGAAAACGGCTACCCGCTGTCCATCGCCGGCGTCAGCCTGGGCGCGACGATCGGTGTCGCGCGCATCGAGTTCACCGGCGAGGTCTACAACCTCAAGCAGGCCAGCGACATCGAAGGCACCTTCACCGCCATCAGCGCCGGTGCGGCGCTTGCCGGCGGCGGTGGCTTTGCCGATCTCGAGAACTCGCGTGGCGTGCGCCTGCGCGTGAGCGGTCGCCAGATCGGCCTGATGGTCAACATCGACCTGTCCGGCCTGCAACTCAGGTTGCGCAACAACTGACCCACGCCGCGTGCGGGGCTGCATCGGCCTCGTCGAACACCGACCCCCGCGACGTTGGCTTCGGCGAGGCCAACGTTCATTGATGTCGTGCGCGGCGCGCCTGCGCTGCCCGGCGCGGATGCAGCCGTGCGTGCCGCGCCGCGGGTGCCGCCGCGGTGGCGGTCTTGGGCGACGCTTGCCGCAGCAAATGTTATCGGGCCATTCCAACACCTGATGGGCAAGCCGCCCTCAGCCGCAAGCCGTACCTCGTCGTCGGCGATAATTCGGGAATTCCCTGCCCTTGCTGCACTGCAAGGCGCGGCGCGCTGTCGACAGCGGCGCCATCCACTCGCAGAACCTTCTCGTTTCGGGAGCCTGACCTTGTCCGCATCCCTTCAGTCCGCTCGGCGCGGCCGTTGTTTTCGTGTTCAGCGCTTCGTGCCGCTGTTTGCCGCAGCGCTGCTGCTTTCTGCCTGCCAGCGCGAGGTCGCACAGCCCGCGCCCGAGATCCGCCCGGTGCGCACGGTCACGATCGAAAAGCGCGCCGCCGGCAGCACGGTGGCCATCACCGGCAACGTGCAGGCGCAAAACGAGATCAACCAGGCCTTCCGCATCGATGGGCGGCTGATCGAGCGCCTGGTCGACGTCGGCGACAACGTCAAGGCCGGCCAGCTGATCGCGACGCTGGACCCGCAGAACGAAGAGAGCAGCCTGCAGGCAGCGCGCGCGCAGTTGTCGGCGGCGCAGGCGCGGCTGGTCGAGGCGCGCGCCAACTACGAGCGCATGCGCGACCTGGTGGCCGAGGACGCGGTGTCGCGCGCGCAGTTCGATCAGGCCGAGGCGCTGCGCAGGACGGCCGAATCGCAGGTCACGGCAGCGCAGTCGCAGGTCTCGCTGGCGAGCAACCGCCTGGGCTACACGCGGCTGTTCGCCAGCGTCAGCGGCGTGGTCACCGCGCGCGGGCCCGAGCCGGGCGAGATCGTCGCCCCCGGGCGCATGGTGGTGCAGGTCGCGCGCGAGGGCGCGCGCGACGCGGTCTTCGACGTGCCGGTGCAGGTGAAGAACGCCGCACCCCGGCACCCCGACATCCGCATCGCGCTGGCCAGCGACGCGGCCGTCACCGCGGCCGGCAAGGTGCGCGAGATCGCGCCGCGCGCCGACCCGGTGACCGGCACCTTCCAGGTGCGCGTGCGCCTGATCGACCCGCCCGCGGCGATGCGCCTCGGGTCCACCGTGACCGGGCGCATGACGCTGGACGCCGCGCCAGCGATCGAGATTCCGACCACTGCGCTGGTACGCAGCGGCGGCCAGACGTCGGTGTGGCTGGTCGACCCGAACGCCAAGACCGTGTCGCAGCGCGAGATCACGGTCGGTGCGTCCAGTGCCAACACGGTGCAGGTCACCAGCGGCCTGGCCGACGGCGACATCGTCGTCACCGCCGGCGTGCAGGCACTGCACCCGGGCCAGAAGGTCAGCCTGCTCGCGGCCAGCGCCGGGGCCGCCAAATGATCGGTCCGAACCTTT
The DNA here is from genome assembly GCA_937967345.1 of uncultured Rubrivivax sp. Taxonomy (GTDB): domain Bacteria; phylum Pseudomonadota; class Gammaproteobacteria; order Burkholderiales; family Burkholderiaceae_C; genus Rubrivivax. Next base: position 19,652 of record CALBTN010000272.1, read on the forward strand.
CCGAATGGTCGCTGAAGCGGCCGTCGTTCATCGTCTTCCTGATGATCCTGGTGGTGGCCGCGGGCGCGCTCGCGTTCAAGAAGCTCGGCCGCGACGAGGACCCGTCGTTCACCGTGCGCACGATGATCGTCGCCGCCGCGTGGCCCGGCGCCACGGTCGAAGAGACGCTGGAGCAGGTCACCGAGCGGCTGGAACGCACGCTGCAGGAAACGCACACCTTCGACGCGGTGCGCAGCTACACCATCGCCGGGCAGACGACGATCTTCGTCGACCTGGACGAAACCACCGACACCGCCGACATCCCCGACGTGTGGTACCGCGTGCGCCGCAACATCGGCGACATGCGCGGCACGCTGCCGCAGGGCGTGCTCGGGCCCTTCTTCAACGACGACTTCGGCGACACCTTCGGCATCATCTACGGCTTCACCGCCGACGGCTACACCTTCCGCGAGCTGCGCGACTACGCCGAGGACGTCCGCTCCAAGCTGCTGCAGGTGCCCGACGTCGCCAAGGTCGAGGTGCTGGGCGCGCAGGACGAGCGCATCTACATCGAGTTCTCGAACGAGAAGCTGGCCGGGCTGCGGCTGAACCAGCAGGCCATCATCGGCACGCTGCAGGCGCAGAACCTGCTGCGGCCCTCGGGCGTGCTCAACACCGACAGCGAGCGCGTCTACCTGCGCGTGTCGGGCGCCTTCGACAACGAGCGCGACATCGAGAACGTCAACCTCGTGATGGGCGAGCGCGTCGTGCGCCTGGGCGACATCGCCGAGGTCAAGCGCGGCTTCGTCGACCCGCCGACGCCGATGTTCCGCGTCAACGGCCAGCCCGCCATCGGCCTGGCGATCTCGATGCGCGACCAGGCCGACATCCTGGCGCTGGGGCGCAACGTGCGCGCGGCGATGGACCAGATCCGCGCCTCGCTGCCGGTGGGCATCGAGCCGGTGCTGGTGGCCGACCAGTCGGCCACGGTCGACTTCGCGATCAACGACTTCCTGGTCTCGCTGTACCAGGCCATCGCCATCATCCTGCTGTGCAGCTTCGTCAGCCTGGGCGTGCGCCCGGGGCTGGTCGTCGCGCTGGCGATCCCGATCACCATGGCACTCGTCTTCACGGTGATGAACGCGATGCACATCGACCTGCAGCGCGTGTCGCTGGGCGCGCTGATCATCGCGCTCACGCTCTTGGTCGACGACGCCATGACCACGGTCGACGCGATGCAGCGCCGGCTCGCGGCCGGCGACCCGCCCGACACCGCCGCCTCGTTCGCCTACCGCACGCTGGCCGCGCCGATGCTGATCGGCACGCTGGTCACGATCGCCAGCTTCGTGCCGGTGGGCTTTGCCCCGGGCGGCGCGAGCGAGGTGCTGCAGTCGCTGTTCTCGGTGGTGGCGATCGCGCTGATCGCCTCGTGGCTGGTGGCGACCGTGTTCGGCCCGATCCTCGGCAAGGCCCTGCTCAAGCCGCCGGCGCCGACGCAAGGCGAACCCAAGCCGAGCAAGCTGAAGAACGGCTACCAGGGCTTCCTGCGCGGCGCGATCCGCGTGCGCTGGCTGACCATCGGCGTGACCATCGCGATGTTCGCCGCCGCGATGCTGGCGCTGCCGCTGGTGCCGCGGCAGTTCTTCCCGTCGTCGGACCGCAACGAGCTGCTGGTCGACCTGACGCTGCGCCAGAACGCGTCGATCGGCGCCAGCCAGCGCACGGCCGAGCGCGTCGAGGCGCTGCTGAAGGACGACCCCGACGTCGACCACTACAGCACCTATGTCGGCCGCGGCGCGATCCGCTTCTACTTGCCGCTGTCGGTGCACTTGGCTAACCCCTTCTTCTCGCAGATCGTCGTCGTCTCCAAGAGCATCGAGGCGCGCGAGCGGCTGCAGGCGCGGCTCGAGCAGAAGCTGGCGGTCGACTTCCCCGAGCTGGTGTCGCGCGTGTCGCCGCTGGAGATGGGCCCGCCGGTGGGCTGGCCGCTGCAGTACCGCGTCACCGGCCCGGACAAGGACGAGCTGCGCCGCATCTCGGAAGACGTCGCCAAGCTGATGGCCGCCGACACGCGCGTGCGCAACGTCAACTTCGACTGGATGGAGCCGGCGCGCCAGCTGCGCGTGCACATCGACCAGGACGAGGCACGGCGCCTGGGCGTCAGCACCGCCAGCATCGCCGCGGTGCTGCAGGCCTCGGTCACCGGCACCACGATCACGCAGGTGCGCGACGACATCTACCTGGTCAACGTGGTGGCGCGCGCGGTCGACAGCGAGCGCGCCAGCTTCGACACGCTGGCGTCGCTGCAGGTGGCCACGCCCGCCGGGCGCATGGTGCCGCTGTCGCAGTTCGCGCGCTTCACCGAGGAGCAGGAGTTCCCGCTGGTGTGGCGCCGCGACCGCGTGCCCACGCTGACGGTGCGCGCCGACGTGACGAAGGGCGTGCTGCCCGAGAGCGTGGTCGCGGCGATCGGGCCGAGCATCGCCGAATACAACGCCAAGCTCGCGTCGCCCTACAAGATCGAGACCGGCGGCCTGTACGAGTCGAGCAACGACTCCAGCGAGAACGTGTTCTCGGTGGTGCCGATGATGGTGCTGCTGATGCTGCTGTTCATGATGATGTTGCTGATCAGCTTCCGCCGCCTGGCGATGGTGCTGTTCATCATGCCGCTGGGCCTGATCGGCGTGGTCGGCGCGCTGCTGCTGTTCCAGCGCCCACTGGGCTTCGTCGCCATCCTCGGCATCCTGGCGCTGATCGGCATGATCGCCAAGAACGCGGTGATCCTGATCGTCTCGATCGAGGAGGAGCGCGCGGCCGGCGCCAGCGTGACCGACGCGGTGATGACCGCCGCCGGCAACCGCCTGACGCCGCTGGTGCTGACCGCGATCTCCACCGTGCTCGGCCTGATCCCGATCGCACCGACCATCTTCTGGGGGCCGATGGCGATCGCCATCATGGGCGGGCTGATGGTGGCTTCGCTGCTGACATTGATCTTGCTGCCGGTGCTGTACGTCACGGTGTTCGGCCGCGACGACAAGAAGCCGCCGGCGGTGGCGGCGGCGTCGGCCTGAACGGCGATGGCCAGCAACGGCACGATGACCCTGGAGCAGCCGGCGCCACACCGCACGGCCCTGCTCGATCTGCTGCTGTTGCGGGTCAGCCTGGGTGGCGGGCCGGCCAGCGTCGGCGCGCCGCTGGAGCAGCCCGCGTGAACCCGTTGCCCGTGCGCGCGCTGCTGTACTTCGGCCTGTGGATCGTCATCGACCACAGCGCCAAGCCGGCGAACCTGGGCTTCGGCGTGCTCGCGGCCGCCGCTGCCACTTGGGCGAGCAGCAAGCTGCTGCCGCCGGCCAGCGGGCGCGTGCGCCTTGGCGCGCTGCTGACGCTGCTGCCGCGCTTCATGTGGCAGTCGCTGGTGGCCGGTTGGGACGTCGCGCGCCTCGCGTTCTCGCCAAGCATGCGGCTGCAGCCGGGCTTCGTGCAGTACCCGGTCACGCTGCCGCGCGGTACCGCGCGCAACACCTTCGAGGCCATCTCCAGTTTGCTGCCCGGCTCGGTGCCGGTCGGCGAGACCGACAGCCACATCGAGTACCACGCGCTCGACCTGTCGCAGCCGGTGGTCGAGCAGCTGGCGGCGGAAGAAGCGGCCTACTCGAGGGCACTGATCCCGGGGCAGCGCGATGGCTGATTTCCTGCAGTGGATGGCCGCGTTCCTGGTGCTGATGGTCGCACTGGGCCTTGTGCGGGTGGCGCTCGGCCCGGGGCGCGCCGAGCGCATGATGGCCGCGCAGCTGCTGGGCAGCGGCGCGATCGGCGCGCTGCTGCTGTTCAGCGCCGCCAGCGCCGAGCCCGCGGTGGTCGATGTCGCGCTGACGCTGGCGCTGCTGGCGGCGTTTGCGTCGATCGCTTTCGTCAAGTTCGCGCTGCGACAGGACCAGGCGGGGCCGTCCGGCCAGGGCGACGACGGCAGTGCGGCACTGCGGCCGTCCATGCTCGCGCAGGCGAGCATGGAGCCGCGGCCGTCGTTCCCCTCGGGGGATCGGCCGGCGTATGCGCCGGACGAGGGGTCGACATGAGCGCGCTGCTGGACGTGTTCAGCATCGTCGCGATCGTCGCCGGTGCCTTCTTCTTCCTCGCCGGCACGGTCGGGCTGCTGCGCTTTCCCGACGCCTACACCCGGCTGCACGCGCTGACCAAGGCCGACAACCTGGGCTTGGCGCTGGTGGTGATCGGCCTGCTGCCGCAGGTGGACGGGCTGCTCGCCGCGGCCAAGCTGGTGCTGGTGTGGCTGCTGGTGCTGTTGTCCAGCGCGGTGGTGGCGCAATTGATCGCGCGTTCGGCGCGGCGCCAGGACAGCCCATGACCGCGCTGGTCAGTGCCGTCGTCGTGCTGCTGCTGCTGGCGCTGGCGGTGTGGACCGTGGTCGCGCGCGACGCCTTTCTGGCGGTGGCGGGCTTCATCGCCTACGGGTTGCTGCTGGCACTGGTGTGGGTGCGGCTGTACGGCATCGACGTGGCGCTGACCGAGGCCGCGATCGGCGGCGGCCTGTCGGGCGCGCTGCTGCTGGGCGCGGTGGGCAAGCTGCGTGCCACGGAAGGCGCGGCGCGCACCGAGCGCTGCGGTGCCGGCACGCGCCTGCTGGCGTTGCTGCTGTCGCTGGCGCTGACCTTGGCGTTGATGCTGGCCGTGCTCGTCATGCCCTATCCGGCGCCGACGCTGGCGCCACAGGTGACGCAGCATCTGCCGTCCACGGCCGTGGGCAACCCGATCACCGGCGTGCTGCTGGCCTTCCGTGCGCTGGACACCCTGCTCGAGGCGATCGTGCTGGTGATCGCGCTGATCGGCGTGTGGTCGCTGTCGCCCGACGGCGTGTGGGGCGGCCGGCCCGGCCCGCGCTACGACAGCGACCCCGACGGCATCCTCGCCTGGCTGGCGCGGCTGCTGCCGCCGATCGGCATCGTCGTCGGCTTGTACCTGTTCTGGGCCGGCGCCGACCACCCGGGCGGCAAGTTCCAGGCCGCCACGATCCTGGCCGCGATGTGGATGCTGGTGCAGATGGCCGGCTTGAGCGACGCGCCGCGCGTGGACAACGGCTGGCTGCGCAGCGGCATCGCGCTCGGGCCGCTGGCCTTCATCGCGGTCGGCGTGCTCGGGCTGTGGAGCGCGGGCGTGTTCCTCGGCTACCCGGCAGGATGGGCCAAGCCGATGATCGTCGCCGTGGAGATCGCGCTGCTGCCCACGCTGACGCTGGTGCTGGCGATGCTGATGAGCGGCGCTGCGGCCAGGGCCGATGGAGCCCGGGCATGAGCATCGAACTGGCGTTCGCGCTGGCCGCGTGCGTGCTGATCGGCATTGGCCTGTACGGCCTGATCGTGCTGGCGCACCCGCTGCGCAAGCTGGTGGCCTTCAACATCATGGGCTCGGGCGTGTTCGTGCTGTTCGGCGCGCTGGCCAAGCGCGGCGCGGCCGCAGGTTGGTTGGCCGACCCGGTGCCGCAGGCGTTGCTGATCACCGCCATCGTCGTCGCCTTTGCCGCCACCGCGATGGCGGTGGCGCTGCTGCAGCGGCTGATCGAGGCCACCGGCTCGGCGGCGTTGTCCGACGCGCCGGCGGCGGCCGAGTAGCGAGGGCAGGGCGTTGGACGCATGGACCGCCACCTACGGCGCCGGGCTGCTGGCTGCGGTGGTGCTGCTGCCTTTTGGCGCGATGCTGCTCGGCCTGATGCTCGGTGGGCGCTGGGCGCAGCACCTGGTGTTCGCGCTGCTGCCGCTGCAACTGGCCTTGAGCGCGACCGTCGCCTGGTTCTGGCTGCGCGGCGACATGCTGGTTTACCTGCTGGGCGGCTGGTCGCCGCCGCTGGGCATCGCGCTGCGTGCCGACGGCATGGCGGTGGCGATGTTGCTGGCGGTGCTGGTCGTGGTTGGCGGCATCGCCGTGTATGCGCTTGGCGACTTCTCGATGCCGCGCGGCAAGGCCCAGGCGCGCGCGCCGCTGACGTTCTGGCTGCTGCTGCTGGCGGTGTGGGGCTCGTTGAATCTGGCCTTCGTCAGCGGCGATCTGTTCACGCTGTATGTCGCGCTGGAGCTGCTGACGTTCGCCGCGGTGCCGCTGGTGTGCCTGGACGGCCGCGGCGACACGCTGCGCGCCGCGTTGCGCTACTTGCTGTTTGCGCTGTGTGGCTCGGTGCTGTACCTGCTGGGCGTGGTGCTGCTGTATGGCGGCTACGGCACGCTGGATATCGCGCTGCTGGCCGATGCGGCGCAGGCCGGGCCGATCGTGTGGGCCGCGCTGGCGCTGATGACCGCCGGCCTCGCGGCCAAGACGGCGCTGTTTCCGCTGCACATCTGGCTGCCGCCGGCCCATGCCGGAGCCCCCGCCGCGGCCAGTGCGCTGCTGTCGGGGCTGGTGATCAAGGGCTCGTGGTTCCTGGTCGTGCGTCTGTGGTTCGATGCGCTGCCGGGCGTGGTCACGCTGCCGGCGGCGCAGTGGTTGGGTGCCTTCGGCGCCGGCGCCATCCTGTTCGGCAACGCGGTCGCCTTGCGCCAGGCGCGGCTGAAGCTGCTGGTGGCGTATTCGACGGTGGCGCAGATCGGCTATCTGTTCCTGATCTTTCCGCTGGCCTTCGACGCCGCCGCCGGGCGCATCGCCGACGGCCTGGCGCTTGCCGGCGGGTTGATGCACGCGGTCTCGCACGCCACCGCGAAATCGGCGATGTTCATGGCCGCGGGCACCATCTACAGCGCACTGGGCCATGACCGCATCGCCGACTTCGCCGGGCTGGCGCGCGCGCTGCCGATGACGGTGCTGGCGTTCACGCTGGGCGGTATCTCGCTGGTCGGGCTGCCGCCGGCCGGCGGCTTTCTTGCCAAGTGGTGGCTGCTGTCGGCCGCCGCCGACAGCGGGCAATGGTGGTGGGCGTTCGTGCTGCTGCTGGGTGGACTGCTGAGCGCCGCGTACCTGTACAACGTGGTGTCGCGTGCGCTGCGCCTGCCGGATGCGCCGCTGGCGCCGTGTGCGCCGGTGGCGCGCTGCAGCGAGCTGGCGGCGCTCGCGCTGGCCCTGGTTTCGGTGCTGCTGGGGGCGGTGGCCTGGTTCGATGTGCGCTGGCTGCTGTTCGGCCGCCAGGGGCTGGGGAGCTGATGCCGATGGATTGCAGCAGCTTGCTCGCCGCCGTCATCGTGCTGCCGCTGGCGCTGCTGGCGGGCTGCGTGTCGGCGCAGGTGCGTGCGCGCATCCTGTGGCTGTTGCCGATCGCGCCGCTGCCGGGCATGGCTGCCGCGCTGCTTTGCGTGGACGCGCCGGGGCTGGGGCAGGGGGCTGGCGACTGGGCGCCGGTGCTGAGCCTGGACCTTGCCGGCGCGGTGCTGCTCGGCAGCGCCGCGCTGCTGTGGACGCTGGCCGCGCTGTATGCGCTGCGCTACCTGCGCGGCGACGCCGCGGCCGGGCGCTTCGGCGTGTGCTGGCTGCTGGCGCTGACCGGCTGCCTCGGCGCTTTCATCGTCGCCGACATGGTGAGCCTGTATCTGCTGCTCGGCCTGCTCAGCATTGGTGCCAGCGGGCTGGTGATCCACGACCAGACGGCGCAGGCGTGGCGTGGCGGCGGCATGTATCTGGCGATGGCGCTGTTCGGCGAGAGCTGTGCGCTGATGGGTTTCGTCTTGCTCGCCGCGGCCTCGCCCAACGAGGGCCTGCTGATCCGCGACGCGATGCTGGCGCTGCCGCAGTCGCCGTCGCGTGACCTGACGCTGGCGCTGCTGATCGTCGGTCTCGGTCTGAAGGCCGGGCTGGTGCCGCTGCACATGTGGATGCCGCTGGCCCACGCCGCGGCGCCGGTGCCGGCGTCGGCGGTGCTCAGCGGTGCCGTGGTCAAGGTCGGTATCGTCGGGCTGATGCGCTTCGTGCCGCTGCACGACGCCATGGCCGGCTGGGGCCAGGCGCTGGCCGCGGTGGGGCTGTTCACCGCGCTGTATGGCGTGGCGATCGGCATCACGCAGAAGCACCCGAAGGCCGTGCTCGCGTACTCCAGCGTCAGCCAGATGGGCGTGATCGCCGCCGTGCTCGGCATGGGCTGGTCGGTGGGCGATGCCAGCGCGGCGCTGTCGGCGGCGTTCTATGCATCGCATCACGTGCTGGTGAAGGGCATGCTGTTCCTGACGGTGGGGCTGGTGGCGGCGACGTCGGCGCCGCGGCGGATGTGGCCGCTGCTGGTGGTGGCGACGGTGCTCGGGCTCGGCCTGGGCGGGCTGCCGCTGACCGGCGGTGCGCTCGCGAAGTACGCGGTCAAGGGCCCGCTCGGCGATGGTCTGGCCGGCACCTTGGGCAAGGTGTCGGCCGCCGGCACCACGCTGCTGATCCTGCACTTCGCGCAGCGGCTGCGCGAGTTCGCGCCGGCGCAACCCGGCGAGGTGGCACCGGCCGGACTGTGGTGGCCGTGGGCGGCGCTCGCGCTGGCATCCTTCGTCGTGCCCTGGTGGCTGTACCTGTCGGTGCCCGGCGGCACGGTCGGCGATGTGCTCGCGCCCGCCGCGCTGTGGGCCGCACTGGCGCCGATGCTGGCCGGCGCGGCCGCGGCATGGCTGCTCAGGCGATTCGGCACGCCGCTGCCGCAGATCCCCGAAGGCGATGTGGTGCGGCTGATCGACGCCGCGCTCAGGCGCTGCCTGGCCGCCGGCCCGGCGCTGGTACGCGTGGACGCGTTGCTGTTGCGCTGGCCGGTGGCGCTGCTGCTGCTGGTGGCCTCGGTGCTGGTGTTCGGCGTGGCCCTGTCCGGGCTGCAGCCCTGAGCGCACTGCCGCGACATGAGCTCGCCACGACCTGACAATGAACCTGCTACTGCGACTTCGCCTTCATCACGGAAGGACTGCGACATGAAAACCCGATCTGCCGCCGCTTGCATCGCTGCCGCGTGCATCGTGGTGCTGGCCGGCTGCACCGTCGGCCCGAACTACGTGCGCCCGACGGTGGAAACCCCGCCCGCCTGGCGCATCGACTACCCGAAGGCGGCCGACGTCGCCAACCTGAAGTGGTGGGAACAGTTCGGCGACCCGGTGCTGAACGAGCTGGTGCAGGCCGCGCTGCGCGACAACCGCGACCTGCGCGTGGCCGCCGCGCGCATCGACCAGTTCCTCGGTGCGCTCACCGCCACCGGGTCGCAGCTGTACCCGCAGATCGGCTACGGCGCCGACGCGACGCGTGCGCGCACCAGCGAGGTCGGCATGCCGCCGTTGTCGCCGGTGCTGAGCCCGTACTTCTCGCTGTACAACGTGTCGATGGGTGCGAGCTGGCAGACCGACCTGTTCGGCCGCGTGCGCCGCCAGACCGAGGCCGCGCAGGCGCAGGTCTACGCCAGCGAGCAAGGCCAGCGCGGCGTGGTGCTGACGCTGGTCGCGGGCGTGGCCACCAGCTACATCGTGCTGCGCTCGCTCGACCGCCAGCTGGAGATCGCGCAAGCGACCGCGCGCAACTTCGAAGGCACGCTGCGCATCTTCGAGCTGCGCTTCGCCAAGGGCGTGATCTCCAAGACCGAGCTCAGCCAGATCCGCTCGCAAACGCAGCAGGCGAGAGCGGCGATCCCGCAGTTCGAGCAGGCCATCGCCGCGCAGGAGAACCTGCTGTCGGTCCTGCTCGGCCGCGCGCCGGGGCCGATCCCGCGCGGCAAGACCATCGATGAGATGGTCGCGCCGCAGCTCCCCGGCGAGCTGCCGGCCACGCTGCTGCAGCGTCGTCCCGACATCCTGGGCGCCGAGCAGAACCTGGTGGCGGCCAATGCCAACATCGGCGCGGCGCGCGCGCTGTACTACCCGAATGTCTCGCTGCAGGCGGCGCTGGCCGCCACCGCCACCGCGACCAGCGCACTGTTCACCGGCCCGGCGGCCGCGGGGCTGGTCGGCGCCGCGCTGGCCGGGCCGATCTTCACCTTCGGCGGCATCGAAGGCCAGGTGGCCGCGGCCGAGGCCGGTGAACGCGCGGCGTTGGCGGTGTACCAGCAGACCATCCTGAACGCGCTGCGCGAGACCGACACCGCGCTCAACGGCTCGCAAAAGCGCGCCGAGGAGTTCGCGGTGCAGCGCGTGCGTGTGGATGCGCTGCGCGACTTCGCGCGGCTGTCCAAGCTGCGCTTCGACAAGGGCGTGTCCGGCTACCTGGAAGTGCTGGTGGCCGAGAACGAACTGTTCGCCGCCGAGCTGGCCTCGGTCAGCCTGCAGGCGAGCAGCTACGCGCAGATCGTCAACGTCTACCAGGCGATGGGCGGCGGCTGGGTCGGCATCGCCGCCGACATGGCTCCGAAGCCGCAGGGCACTTTGAGCCCGGTGCAAAGCCAGGCCTTCAACCGCGGCTTCGCCAATCCGGCGCCGGTGAAGTGAGCATCGAGCTCGACCTGGGTTTGATCGCTGTTGGCGCGCTGGCGCTGGTCGGCGGCTTCAGCGCCCGGCGTCGCAGCTGGGGCGTGGCGCTGATGTATGCGGGGGTGATCGTGCTGCTGGGCACCGTGCTGAAGATGATCGTCGGGCAGATGGCGTAGCCGGCGCACGGCGGCCGAGCGCTTCTTGCGCTGTTCGGCACCGTCAGTCGCTTTGCCGCCCCGGCGGCAGCGTCGACCAGACGCTGCCCGAGCGCCCCATCGCGAAGCCGAGGTCGTACAGCTCGCGCATCGCTGCCGGGTCGAAGACCTCCTCGGCGCTGACGGTCACGTCGTCGGGGATCGTCACCCAGCGGAACGATGAGTTGTTGCTGCGCGCCCAGGCATGCAGGCGGTGCAGGTCGCCCAGGGTCGCGGCGCGTCCGGTGGCGTCGATCACGCTGGTGGCGATGCGTGGCAGTGAGCGCTGCACCGCGGCGGGCGGCGGCACCAGCTGGCCGTTGTGGATGACGAAGATCTCCTCGTTGCCCACGCCGCCGTGGCCGCCACGCTCGCGAATCGCGTGCGCGCTGAGCACGCCGGCGTGCAGGAACACGCGCGCGCCGACGCCGCCGTCGACGTGCATCTCGTCGTAGCGTTCGCCACGCGGCGGCACTTCGACGTCGAAGAACACCGGCGGAAACGCCACCGGGATCGACGCCGACGCCAGCATCACCTTGCGAAACAGCGCCAGCGCGTCGGGCTGGTTGCTGCTGGCGATCAGCCCCATGTTCCAGACCACGAAGCGCGGCGCGTCGAGATTGAAGGTCCCCATGTACAGCCGCCGCCCGCGCTGGTGCGCCTGCGCGACGCGGCGCAGCAGCTCGGCGTCGACATGGCGCTCGATCATCGCCTGCAGCGGCAGCGTGTCGGCCAGCGCTTCGCCGGCGAGCAGCTGCCACAGCATGCCGGCCATCGAGCGCAGCAGGAAGATGTCGTTCGAACTCGTGGTGGTGTAGAACAACTGCAGCGCCCGGTCGTAGTCGCTGCCGATGAAGGCGAAAGGCGCCATCAGCGCGCCGGTGGACACCCCGGTGACGATCTTGAACGCCGGGCGCGTGCCGGTGAGCGACCAGCCGTTGAGCAAGCCCGCGCCGAACGCCCCGTTCGCGCCGCCGCCGGACAGTGCCAGGTGGGCGTAGTGCACCGAGCCGTCCGGGCGCGGCGGGAAGTCCTCGATCGACTCGTGCGCGAACGACTCGGCCAGGTCACGCTCGAGCGCCGAGCTGGGCTTCGCGGCCCAGGCGCGCACGTCGGGAAAGTTCGCAATCGTGCCTTCAAGCGCCTGCGGCGCCGGCACCGGGTGGCGCGGCAGCGAGCCGCATCCGGCCACGACCAGGCACAGTGCGAACATTGCCGCGCGCAACAGCACGCAGCGCGAGGTGGGCGTCACCGCGCGAACTCGTCGGGGTCACACATGGCGCGTGCTACTCCAGGTTTTGCACCTGCTCGCGCATCTGCTCGATCAGGACCTTCATCTGCACCGACACGCTGGTCAACTCCAGCGCCGCCGATTTGGCACCCAGCGTGTTGGCTTCGCGCTGCAGTTCCTGGATCAGGAAATCCAGCCGCTTGCCGACCTCGCCGCCGCTATCGAGCAGCCGCTCGATCTCGTCCAGGTGCGCGCGCAGCCGCGCCAGCTCCTCGGCCACGTCGATGCGGATCGCGTAGGCGGCCGCCTCGTTGAGCGCACGGTCGCGCAGCGCCTCGGCGCTGAAGGCCTGCGCGCCGCCGCTGGTGGCCAGTGCCTCGGACCAGCGTTCGATGAAGCGCTGTTGCTGGCGCTGCACCACTGCCGGCACCATCGGCTCGGCGGCGGCCGCCAGTTCGCGCAGCGCCGACAGCTTGTCGCGCAGCACCTGCGCCAGCCGCGCGCCTTCGCGCGCACGTGCGTCGAGCAGGCCGGCGATGGCCTCGCGCGCGGCCTGCAGCGCGGCATCGTCCAGCCGCTCGGCCACAGTGGCGCCGCGGCACCACAGCAAGATCTCGTTCACCGACAGCGCGCGTGCCTGTGGCAGCCAGCCCTGGACCTGCGTCTCCAGCCGTGACAGCCGGCTCAACTGCTCGGGCGTCGGCTGCGCCCAGGCGCCGTCGGCCTCGTGCGCGGTGGATGCGCGCAACTCGACCTTGCCGCGCCGCAAGCTCGCGCTGAGCAGTTCGCGCAGTGCGGGTTCAAGCGTGCGCAGCTCGTCGGGCAGGCGCAGGCTCAGGTCGAGGAAGCGGCCGTTGAGCGAGCGCAGCTCGATGCTCACACCGGCATTACTGCCGTCTTTCGCGGCGGCCGACGAGGCGGTCGCGTAACCGGTCATGCTGTAGACTGCCATGGCCCCGTGCCCCTTGCGAGAATCTGCTGATTATGTCGAAGCCCAAGCCCGCGCCGCTGCCCTCTGGCACGGTGGTGGGTGGCTACCAGGTCATCAAGAAGATCGCCGCCGGTGGCTTTGGCGTGGTGTATCTGGCCGAAGACGACAAGCAGCATCTGGTCGCGCTGAAGGAGTACCTGCCGGCGTCGCTGGCCGAGCGTTCACCGGGCGAACTCACGCCTCGGGTCAAGCCCGACAAGCAGCCGCTGTACCGGCTCGGTCTGAAGAGCTTCTTCGAGGAGGGGCGCTCGCTGGCGCAGATCAGCCACCCCAGCGTGGTGTCGGTGCTGAACTTCTTTCGCGAGAACGAAACCGTCTACATGGTGATGAACTACCTGCAGGGCGACACGCTGCAGGACTTCATCATCACCGCGCGCGACCTGAAGCGCGACAAGGTGTTTCGCGAGTCGTCGATCCGCAGCCTGTTCGACGAGATCCTGCGCGGCCTGCGCATCGTGCACCAGCACAAGATGCTGCACCTGGACATCAAGCCGGCCAACATCTTCGTCACCAACGACAACAAGGCGGTGATGCTGGACTTCGGCGCCGCGCGCGAGGTGCTGTCCAAGGAAGGCAACTTCATCCGCCCGATGTACACGCCGGGCTTCGCGGCGCCCGAGATGTACCGCCGCGACGGCACGCTGGGCCCCTGGACCGACATCTACGCCATCGGCGCCTGCATCTATGCCTGCATGCAGGGCTACCCGCCCAACGACGC
>CALBTN010000273.1 GCA_937967345.1 uncultured Rubrivivax sp.
GCGCTCGATGGCGAGCTTTGCCGCGCCCGGGCGGCCCCAGTTGGGCTACCAGGGCTCTGGGCTGGGCCAGCCGGCACACGAGCTCGGCGCGACGCCCTACCTGGGCATCGGCTACAGCGACTATTCGCTGAAGAACGGCTGGAGCTTCTGGGCCGACCTGGGTTTGGTGGTGCAAAGCCCCGGCGCTGTGGGTGGACTGGGCCGCACGCTGACCGGCGCGCAGGGCCTGGACGAGCTGGTGCGCGAACTGCAGCTGTCACCGATGCTGCAATTCGGCGCCAACTACGCGTTCTGAGACGCTGCGTTCTGCGCCGATCGCCGCGACACCGCGTCGTCGCCGGCTGACTGGTTGCCGCCTGTCGGTTCCGAACGCGACGCAGGGGTTCATCAACCCCGCACCAGGCCCGGCCGGGCCTTTACCGTATAACCACCCTTTCAATGGCTTGGTGGCCCTGCGGGGCAAGGGATGAATTCAATGAGTGACACGCAGCAACGTATCGACCAACTCGTCAAGGGCAACCGGGTGGTGTTGTTCATGAAGGGTGACGCGCAGTTTCCGATGTGCGGGTTTTCCGGTCGCGCGATCCAGGTCCTCAACGCCTGCGGCGTGAGCGATCTGAAGACGGTCAACGTGCTTGACGACGAGAGCATCCGTCAGGGCATCAAGCAGTACGCCAACTGGCCGACGATCCCGCAGCTGTACGTCGATGGCGAGTTCGTCGGTGGCTCGGACATCATGACCGAGATGTACCAGTCCGGCGAACTGCAACAGATGCTCGCGCCGCGCTGAGCTGCCGGTGCGCCTGGTCGTTGGCATCACCGGCGCCACCGGCGCGATCTACGCGCAGCGGCTGCTGCAACGCGCACGCGAGCTGGGCGCCGAAACGCATCTGGTGGCGACTCCGGCCGGCGTGCTCAACGCGCACCACGAACTGGGGCTGCCGCGCCGCGAGCTCGAAGCACTGGCCGATCATGCCTATGCGCCGGGTGACATCGGTGCGTGCCTGGCCAGCGGCAGTTTCGACGCTGGAGCGATGGTCATCGCGCCGTGTTCGATGAAGTCGCTGGCCGCGATCGCTCACGGCTATGGCGACAACCTGCTGACCCGCTGCGCCGACGTCATGCTGAAAGAGCGGCGCGCGCTGGTGCTGATGGTGCGCGAGACACCGTTCAACCTGGCGCACCTGCGCAACATGTGCGCGGTCACCGAGATGGGCGGCATCGTCTTTCCGCCGCTGGCGAGCTTCTATCACCATCCGACCGGCATCGACGCGATGGTGGCCGACACGGTCGAGCGCGTGCTGCAGATGGTTGGCCTGCCAGGAGCAACGCCTCAGCGCTGGAACGGCCTGCGCGCGGCCTGAAGACCGAGCCCGAGTCTAGGTTCCCGGCGTCGACCGCGATGCGGCAAGCGCCGGATCGGCATCCAACCACAGGCGCCGGTTCGCGAACACCGCGTTCGGATACTCGGCGCGGCCGCGGCTGCCGTTGTAGCGGCCCAGCGCCAGGAACAGATCGCCCTTTTCCAAGTCGAGGTAGTGGCGCAGGATGACGCAGCCGAAGCGCAGATTGGTCTGCAGGTGGAACAGCCCCGCCGCGTCGCCGTTGCCGATCGCGCGCGTCCAGAACGGCATCACCTGCATGTAGCCCCGCGCGCCGGCCGGGCTGATCGCGTACTTGCGAAACGCGCTTTCCACCTGGATCAGCCCCAGCACCAATGCCGGCTCGAGCCCGGCGCGCTTGCTTTCGTACCAGACGGTCTCGAGGAACTCCACACGCACCGCGTGTTCGCTCTTGCGCTTGCGCAGCTTCTCGCTGGTCGCACCCAGCCAGCGCAGGTAGGCCAACCGATCGTCGATGGAATCGAAGGTCGGCCGCGGCGGCGCGGCATCGGCAACCGCGGCGGTCAGGGCGCCGCGCACCTTGTCGGCCAACGGCTCTTCGTGCTGGGCGCCGCCATGCGCCGCCGGGCCCAGCGCCAGTCCCAGGACAAGCGCCGCCAACGCCCTCATCGGTGCAGGCGCGCCTTGACGAAGGCCGCCACCTCGGCAAGCGCGACGGCGCTGGCCTGGGCCTCACGCCGACCCTGCACTTCCAGCGTGCCGTCCTTCAGCGCGCGCTCGGAAACGACGATGCGCTGCGGCACGCCGATCAACTCCCAGTCGGCGAACATCGCGCCGGGGCGCTCGCCGCGGTCGTCGAGCATCACATCCACGCCCACCTTCGCCAACTCGTCATGCAAGGCGTCGGCCGCTTCGCGCACCGCAGCGACACGCTCGTAGCCGATCGGGCAGATCACCGCCTCGAAAGGCGCGATCGCGTCCGGCCAAACGATGCCGCGCGCGTCATGGCCTTGTTCGATGGCCGCGCCGAGGATGCGCGTGACGCCAATGCCATAGCAGCCCATCTGGAACCACTGCGGCTTGCCGTTCTCGTCGAGAAAGGTGGCGTTCATCGCCTCGCTGTACTTGGTGCCTAGATAGAACACATGGCCGACCTCGATGCCGCGCTGGATCGCCAGCGCACCCTTGCCATCGGGTGAAGGATCGCCCGCCACCACGTTGCGAATGTCGGCGACCAGGTCGGGCTCTGGCAGGTCGCGGCCCCAGTTCACGCCGGTGTAGTGAAAATCCTCGTCGTTGGCGCCACAGACGAAGTCATGCATCGCCGCCACGGTGCGATCGGCCACCACCTTGATCTGCCGTACCGGTGCGATCGGCCCAAGATAGCCTGGTTTGCAACCAAAGTGCTGCACGATCTCTGCGGCGGTGGCAAAACGGTATCCGCCCTTCAAACCCTCAAGCTTACCCGCCTTGACTTCGTTCAGGCTGTGATCGCCGCGCACCAGCAGCAGCCATAGCTTCGTTCCAACCACATCGCCCTCGGCCGAGCGCTGGTCGGTGGCCAGCACCAGCGATTTCACCGTGGTGTGCAACGGCACCCGCAACAGCTCGGCCACCTCCTCGCAGCTGGCCTTGCCCGGCGTGGGAGTCTTGGTCAGCGCCGCGCCCGCAGTCGCTCGGCGCTCGATCAACGGCAGCGCCTCGGCCAGTTCGATGTTGGCTGCGTAGTTGCTCGCGGGGCAGTACACGATCGCGTCCTCGCCGGTTTCGGCGATGACCTGGAACTCGTGCGAGGCATCGCCGCCAATGGCGCCGGTGTCGGCTGCCACGGCGCGGTACTGCAGGCCGAAGCGATCGAAGATGCGGCAGTAGGCTTGGCGCATCACCTCGTAGCTGCGCAGCGCACCGGCTTGGTCGCGGTCGAATGAGTAGGCATCTTTCATGGTGAACTCACGGCCACGCATGATGCCGAAGCGCGGCCGCCGCTCGTCACGGAACTTGGTTTGAATGTGATAGAAGTTTCGCGGCAGTTGCTTGTAGCTGCGAAGTTCCTGGCGCGCGATGTCGGTGACGACTTCCTCGCTGGTCGGCTGGATCACGAAGTCGCGATCGTGCCGATCCTTGATGCGCAGCAGCTCGGGGCCGTAGGCCTGGAACCGGCCCGACTCTTGCCAAAGCTCGGCCGGCTGCACCAGCGGCATCAGCAGCTCGACGGCGCCAGCGCGGTTCATCTCGTCGCGGATGATCGCCTCGACCTTGCGAATCACACGCAATCCCATCGGCATATAGCTGTAGATACCGGCAGATACCCGCTTGATCATGCCTGCACGCAGCATCAGGCGATGGCTCGCGACTTCGGCGTCGGATGGTGCCTCCTTCAAGGTGGAGACGAAGAACTGGCTGGCTTTCATCGGCGATGCGGGTTGGCGCACAGCGCAGGCTGGGCCCTGCGGCGGGCGGCGCCGGCTGCGACAAGGCGGGGGGATCGCACCGTCGAGCAGGCGGTGCAATAATGATTTCAATCAAGAAATCGGGGTGTAATTATGCTCGACCGTGAAGGCTTCAGGCCGAACGTCGGCGTCATTCTGCTCAACTCGCGCAACCAGGTTTTCTGGGGCAAACGGCTTCGGACCCATTCGTGGCAGTTCCCGCAAGGCGGGATCAAGCATGGCGAGACGCCTGAGCAGGCGATGTTCCGCGAGTTGCACGAGGAGGTCGGCCTGCAGCCGCACCACGTGCAGGTCATCGCGCGCACGCGCGATTGGCTGCGCTACGAGGTGCCAGACCACTTCATTCGCAAGGACGCCCGGGGCCACTACCGCGGCCAGAAACAGATCTGGTTCCTGCTGCGTCTGATCGGCCGCGACAGCGACATGAACCTGCGTGCGACCGACCACCCGGAGTTCGATGCCTGGCGCTGGAACGACTACTGGGTGCCGCTGGACGTGGTGATCGAGTTCAAGCGCGGCGTCT
>CALBTN010000274.1 GCA_937967345.1 uncultured Rubrivivax sp.
GGCGCGCCTCCTGCCGCGTGTCGAGCTGGCCGTCGGCGTGCTTGGCGTCGACCAGCGTCAGGATCGAGTCGAGCAGGTAGGTCTCGGCGATCTCGTCGTCCATGAAGAAGGTCTGCGCCACCGGGCCGGGGTCGGCCAGGCCGGTGGTCTCGATGACCACGCGCTCGAAGTCCAGCTCGCCCTTGCGGCGTTTTTCGGCCAGGTCCGACAGCGTGGTGCGCAGGTCCTCGCGGATCGAGCAGCACACGCAGCCGTTGTTCAGCTGCACGATCTGCTCGCCGCTGTCGCGCACCAGGATCTCGTTGTCGATGTTCTCGCTGCCGAACTCGTTCTCGATGACGGCGATCTTCTGGCCGTGGGTCTCGCTGAGCACGCGCTTGAGCAAGGTGGTCTTGCCCGAGCCGAGGAAGCCGGTGAGGATGGTCGCGGGAATCAGGCCTTGGGACATGCTGCTGCCTCGAGCGCTCTTGGCGGTGACGGAGTGAATGACGAACCCATATGCGGCCATTGTGGCGGCGTT
The DNA here is from genome assembly GCA_937967345.1 of uncultured Rubrivivax sp. Lineage (GTDB taxonomy): Bacteria > Pseudomonadota > Gammaproteobacteria > Burkholderiales > Burkholderiaceae_C > Rubrivivax. The sequence goes on from CALBTN010000274.1 coordinate 521, forward strand.
CAAGTACCGCGGCACGGTGACGTCTGGCAGGCAGGGTGGCTGGGGTATTCTTCGCACTGCATTGCTCACCAAGCGTTACATCAACTTGTCCGACTCGCCCGTCCGGTCTCGCGCCACCGAGGACAAGCGCTCGTTGTTCGACCGCCTGGTGGAGTTCCTGTCGCCCGGCCCGGATTCGCAGGCCGAGCTGATGAGCATGCTCGCCGACGCCGAACATCGCGAGCTGATCGAGCCCGAATCGCGCCAGATGCTCGAGGGCGTGCTGCGCATGGCCGACCAAAGTGCCGGCGACGTGATGGTCGCCGCGCCGCGCATGGATCTGCTGGACATCGATGCGCCGTACGACGACTTGCTCGCCAGCGTGATCGTGACCGGGCACTCGCGCTTTCCGGTCTACGAGGACCGGCGCGACAACATCATCGGCATCCTGCTGGCCAAGGATCTGCTGAAGCTGCAGCGCTCGCCCGGGCTGAAGCTGCGCACCTTGCTGCGCCCGGCGGTGTTCGTGCCCGAATCGAAGCGGCTGAACGAGCTGCTGCGCGACTTTCGCTCGAACCGCAACCACCTGGCGATCGTCATCGACGAGTTCGGTCAGACCGCCGGGCTGATCACCATCGAGGACGTGCTGGAAGAGATCGTCGGCGAGATCGAGGACGAGTTCGACGATCACGACGCGCAAAGCGGCGTGTACACCCTGGCCGACGGCAGCTACCGCGTGGCCGGGGACTGCGACATCACCGCGGTCAACGATGCCTTCGGCCTGCATCTGCCTGACGACGAGTTCGACACCATCGGCGGCCTGCTCGCCCATGAACTGGGCCGTGTGCCGCGCCGCGGCGAGACCGTCGAGCTGGCCGGTCTGCGCTTCACGGTGATGCTGGCGCGTGCCGGCGCGGTGCGCTGGTTTCGCACCTCGCGCGTCGCGCAGGTGGGCGCGCAGCCGAGCGACAGCGCTTGAGCGGCCGCGACGCGGCGCTGCTGCCAGCCCCCGGCGCCGTGGCGCTGCTGCCAGCCCTCGGCGCCGCGGCGCTGGGTGCGCTGCACACGCCGGCCTTCGTGCGCACTTCGCTGTGGTGGCTGTCGCTGCTGTGCGTCGCGGCGCTGGCCACGCTGGTGTGGCGCGCGACGCCGCTTCGCGCCGCGCTGCTGGGCTGGTTGTTCGGCAGCGCCTGGCTGGGCGCCGGGGTGTGGTGGCTGTTCATCAGCCTGCACCGCTACGGCGGCCTGCCTGCCTGGCTGGCCGCGCTGGCGGTAGCACTGCTGTGCATCGGGCTGAGCCTGTACCTGGCGCTGGCGATGGCGGCCTTTGCCTGGGCGCGCAGCGGCCGCGCCGCGCTCGATGCCTTGTTGTTCGCCGCGCTGTGGCTGCTGGCCGAGCTGGCGCGCAGCGTGATCTTCACCGGCTTTCCGTGGCTGGCCAGCGGCTACGCGCAAATCGACGGGCCGCTGGCCGCGTGGGCGCCGTGGATCGGCGTGGACGGCATCGGCTGGCTCGTGGCGCTGCTGGGGGCGCTGCTGGCGCAGGCCTGGCATCGGCGCTCGCCGGTGCTGCTGGCGCTGGCGCTGGCGCTGCCGGCGGGCTCGGCCTTGATCGGCCCGCGCCAGTTCAGCACGCCGGCCGGTGAGATCAGCGTCAGCTTGCTGCAGGGCAACGTGCCGCAGGACGAGAAGTTCACGCTCGAGTACGTGCCGCCGGCGCTGGCCTGGCTGGCCCACGCCGCCAGCCAGGCCAAAGGCGAACTGGTGGTGGCGCCAGAGACCGCGGTGCCGCTGCTGCCCGAGCAGCTGGCCGAGCTGGTGCCCGATTACTGGCCGGCGCTGCGCGCGCGCTTCGAAAGCGGCCGGCAGGCGGCGCTGATCGGCGTACCGCTGGGCGACGAGCAGGCGGGCTACACCAACTCGGTGGTCGGGCTGTCGGCCGCCAGCCGCGGCGCGGCGCCGTACCGCTACGACAAGGTGCACCTGGTGCCCTTCGGCGAGTTCATTCCCAGCGGCTTTCGCTGGTTCGTGCGGATGATGAACATTCCGCTGGGCGACTTCGCGCGCGGGCCGTTGAATGCGCCGTCGTTTGCCGTCAAGGGCCAGCGCATCGCACCGAACATCTGCTACGAAGATCTGTTCGGCACCGAGCTGGCGCAACGCTTCATCGACCCAGCGTTGGCGCCGACGATCTTCGCCAACCTCAGCAACATCGGCTGGTTCGGCGACACGATCGCGGTGCCGCAGCACCTGAACATCTCGCGCATGCGCACGCTGGAATTCCAGCGGCCGATGCTGCGCGCCACCAACACCGGGGCCACCGCGATCATCGACCACCGCGGCGTCGTGACCGCGCAATTGCCGCCATTCACCCAGGGCGTGCTCGAAGGCCGCGTGCAAGGGCGTGAGGGCATCACGCCGTTTGCGTGGTGGAGCGCGCGCTACGGCCTGTGGCCTTGGCTGCTGCTGGCCGGCGGCGTGCTGGCCGCCAGCGTCTGGCGGCGCCGCGCCGTGCGATAGCCCACGCTGGCGGGCCGGCGCGCGCTGCCATCGCGGTCATGCCGCCTTCGTAGAATTCGCCACCGCCCGCCATCCCCGTATCCCTCGCCGGGAACCGCCCATGCTCAGCTTCCAGCAGATCACCCTCACGCTTCAGGACTACTGGGACCGCCAGGGTTGTGCGTTGCTGCAGCCCTACGACATGGAAGTCGGCGCCGGCACCAGCCACACCGCGACCTTCCTGCGCGCGCTCGGCCCCGAGCCGTGGAAGGCGGCCTAC
>CALBTN010000275.1 GCA_937967345.1 uncultured Rubrivivax sp.
CGGCGACGAGGTGGCCTACCTGAACCAGCGGCTGACCATCAACGGCAAGCAAGTGCCGACTGAAGCGCTCGGCGAGTTCTACGACGAGGACAGCCTGCGCTACGTGCCGATGTTCAGCGAACGGCTCGGGGCGGTAGAACATCGCATCTTGGTCGATCCCAAGCGTCCGGCCTTCTTCGGCGTCGAGCCAAAGACCTTTGCCTTCCACCAGAACTGCCGATATAGCCCCGAAGGCGTGGTCTGCAAGGTGCCGCCGGGGCATTACTTCATGATGGGCGACAACCGCGACAACTCGCAGGACTCACGCTTCTGGGGCTTCGTGCCCGACGAGAACATCGTCGGCAAGGCCTTTTTCGTGTGGATGAACTTCGGCAACCTGGGCCGCATCGGGGCTTTCAACTGATGCGGCGCCGGGCGCGCCGGCGAAAGGTGCAGATGTCGTCAAGAGCGACCCCCGTGCGGCTGCGCGCGCAGCGCGGCATGAGTCTGATCGGGCTGATGGCCTGGGCCATCATCGTGGGTTTCATCGGCTATCTGGCGGTGCGGGTGCTGCCCACCGTCAACGAGTACCTGACCGTGCAGCGCGCGGTCGACCGCGTCGCCGCCGAGGCACCCGCCACGGTGGGCGAGGTGCGCCGCGCCTTCGACAGGCAAAAGGACATCGAGTACTCGATCACCTCGGTCTCCGGCAAGGATCTCGAAGTGACCAAGGAAAACGACAAGCTGGTGATCCGCTTTGCCTACGACAAGGAGATCCCGCTGGTCGAGCCGGTGTACCTGCTGCTGAAGTACCAAGGGCAATCGAAGTAAGCTTCGGCCCTATGGCCGAATCCGCGCTCGATGCCTTGCAGCAACGCCTGGGGCACAACTTCACCCAGGCCGCGCTGCTGACGCGCGCGCTCACCCACCGCAGCTTTGGTGCCGAGCACAACGAGCGGCTGGAGTTTCTCGGCGACGCGGTGCTGAACCTGGCGGTGTCGGAACTGCTGTTCCAGCGCTTCGCCGGCTCCGACGAAGGCGACCTGACGCGGGTGCGCGCGCACCTGGTGCGCGAGGACAGCCTGCACCGCGCGGCATTGGCGATCGGGTTGCCGCAGGTGTTGCGCCTGTCGGAGGGCGAGGCGCGCGGCGGCGGCGCGCAGCGCGCGTCGATCCTGGCCGATGCGCTCGAGGCGCTGCTCGGCGCGACCTTTCTCGACGGCGGCTTCGATGCCGCGCACCAGGCGGTGCGGCGGCTGTTCGGCGAGCTGATCGACGGCACCGAGATCGACAGCTGGAGCAAGGACGCCAAGACCGAACTGCAAGAGTGGCTGCAGGCGCGGCGGCTGGCGGTGCCTTCGTATCGCATCGCGGCCACGCGCGGCCAGGCGCACGCCCAGACCTTCGAGGTCGAGTGCGGGGTTGCGGCGCTGGCGCTGGTCGAGCGCGGCGAAGGCCGCTCGCGCCGCGCCGCCGAGCAGCAGGCCGCGCGGCGCATGCTCGACGCGCTGAAGGCCAACGACCGGCCCGGTGGGCCGTTGCGATCGTGACCCCGGCGCGAAGCAGCGGCGGCGCGCCGGCTCCGGGCGGGCGCGCGGCACGTGCCCCGCCGCACCCGCCGGCACGGCATCCGGCGCCGCCAGCAGCGACAGCGGCGCCAGTGCACCCGGCGGGCCGCGGCGTTGCGGCCTGGTGGCCATCGTCGGGCGGCCCAACGTCGGCAAGTCGACGCTGCTGAACGCGCTGGTCGGGCAAAAGGTCAGCATCACCTCGCGCAAGGCGCAGACCACGCGCCACCGCATCACCGGCATCCGCACCGCGGGCCCGGCGCAGTTCGTGTTCGTCGACACGCCGGGCTTCCAGACCAGGCACGGCAGCGCGCTGCACCGCACGATGAACCGCACCGTGGTGGCGTCGCTGGCCGATGTCGACGCGGTGCTGTTCGTCACCGAGGCCGGCCGCTTCGGTCTGGACGACGCCAAGGTGCTGGCGCTGCTGCCGCCGAACAAACCGGTGCTGCTGGTGGCCAACAAGCTCGATGCGGTCAAGCGGCGCAACGAACTGCTGCCGTGGCTGCAGTCCATGCAGCAGCGCCACGCCTTCGCCGAGTTCGTGCCGATGACGGCGCGCAAGGACGCCGACGTGCAGCGGCTGCTGGGCATCGTCGCGCCGTACCTGCCCGAAGGGCCGTGGCTGCATGACGAAGACGCGCTCACCGACCGCAACGAGCGCTTCCTTGCCGGCGAGATCGTGCGCGAGAAGCTGTTTCGCCTGACCGGCGACGAGCTGCCGTACAGCTGCACGGTGCAGATCGACCAGTTCGCCGAAGAAGGCCGGCTGCGCCGCATCGCCGCGACCATCATCGTCGAGCGCGACGCCCACAAGGGCATGGTGGTCGGCGCCGGCGGCGAGCGGCTCAAGCGCATCGGCAGCGAGGCGCGCCAGGAGCTCGAGCGGCTGCTCGACGCCAAGGTCTTCCTGCAGTTGTGGGTCAAGGTGCGCTCGGGCTGGGCCGACGACGAAGCGCACCTGCGCAGCTTCGGCTACGAATGAGGCGCGCTGCGGGCGCGCTGGCGGCCGGCAGCCGGGCTGGGCGGCGGCGATGAGCAAGCCGCTGTCGGCCTATGTGCTGCACCGCTACGACTGGAGCGAAACCAGCCTGATCGTCGACCTGTTCACGCGCGAGCGCGGCCGGCTGGCGGTGGCTGCCAAGGGAGCGAAGCGGCCTTACTCGCAGCTGCGCGGCGTGCTGCTGCCGTTCCAGCGGCTGCAGGTGGTGCTGGCGCGCGGCGACCGCGATGCCGAGGTGCACACCTTGCGCGGCGCCGAATGGGCCGGCGGCGCGCCGATGCTCGGCGGCAGCGCGCTGTTCGCCGGCTTGTACCTGAACGAGCTGCTGCTGCGGCTGCTGGCGCGGCAGGACGCGCATGCCGCGCTGTTCGATGCCTATGCGCAGACCCTGCCGCTGCTGGCCGGTGCCGCGGATGCCGCCAACGACGCCGGGTCGCAAGCGGCGCTGCGCGCCTTCGAGCTGAGCCTGCTGCGCGAGATCGGCGTGCTGCCCGAGCTGCACCGCGTCACCCAGACCCAGCAGGCGGTGCAGCCCCAGGCCGGCTACGAGCTGCGCGCGCAGGACGGCCTGGTCCCGGCCGCGCCCGGCGGCGGCGCGCTGACCGGCGAGCGCTGGCTGGCGCTGCAGGCGGCGCTGCAGCACGGCAGCATCGCCGCACTGCAAGCCGAGTGCGCGAACGCGCTGGCGCCGCTGCGGCGCAGCCTGCGCGCGCTGCTTCAATATCATCTCGGCACATACACGCTGCGCACGCGCCAGCTGCTGAGCGAGTTGCGCGACTTCGTGGCCACCCCTTCTTGAACGCTTTCGATGAATCCGCTCGTCGCCCCCGAAGCCGGCTCGCGCCGTGGCCGCGGCTGCACCGCGCTGTCGGTCAACGTCAACCGCGTTGCGCTGCTGCGCAACTCGCGGCCGCTGGACATCCCGAACCTGCTGCACATCGCCACGCTGGCGCTGCAGGCCGGCGCCGACGGCATCACCGTGCACCCGCGCCCCGACCAGCGCCACATCCGCGCCGCCGACGTGCGCGAGCTGCACACACTGCTGCAGCGCTGGCGGCAGGCCGAGTTCAACATCGAGGGCAACCCCTTTCACAACCTGATGCCGCTGGTGCGCGAGTTCAGACCCGCGCAGTGCACGCTGGTGCCCGACAGCAGCGACCAGGCCACGTCGGACCACGGCTGGAACCTGCAGGCCGACGGCGCGCGGCTGCGCCCGCTGATCGGCGAGCTGCGCGCGCTGGGCGTGCGCGTCAGCCTGTTCATGGACCCGGCGCCCGAGGCGATGGCGCTGGCGCGCGAACTGGGCGCCGAGCGTGTCGAGCTCTACACCGAGAGCTATGCGCGCGCCCACGGCACGCCGGCGCAGGCCGAGCGGCTGGCCGCTTATGCGCGTGCCGCCGAGGCCGCGCTGGCCGCGGGCCTGGAGCTCAATGCCGGCCACGACCTGAACCGCGCCAACCTGGGCGACTTCCTGCGCGGCGTGCCTGGCGTGCAGGAGGTGTCGATCGGCCATGCGCTGATCGGCGACGCGATCGAGTTCGGCATCCCCGAGACGGTGCGGCGCTACCAGCGCTGCATCCGCGAAGCCTTCGACCCGCGCGCAGCGCAGCCCGGCGCATGATCTACGGCATCGGCACCGACATCACCGACATCCGGCGCATCCGCGCCACGGTCGAGCGCCGCGGCGAGCGCTTTGCGCTGAAGGTGCTGGGCGAGCACGAACTGGCGGTGTACCGTGCGCGCAGCGCACGCTCGGCGCAGCGCGGCCTGAGCTTCCTGGCCACGCGCTTTTCGGCCAAGGAGGCTTTCTCCAAGGCGATCGGGCTGGGCCTGCGCATGCCGATGACCTGGCGCGCCTGCGAGATCGTCAACGCCCCCAGCGGCAAGCCCGAGATCCGGCTGCACGGCGCGCTGGCCGAATGGTTCGCCGCGCGCTCGCTGCGTGCGCAGGTCAGCGTCAGCGACGAGAACGACTACGCGGTGGCCTTCGTCGCCGTCGAACGCGAGGAAGCAACCCCATGACCGACCATGCACCGGTGGTGCTCGACATCGCCGGCCCGACCCTGAGCGCGGCCGACCGGCGCCGGCTGAAGCACCCGCTGACCGGCGGGCTGATCCTGTTCGCGCGGCACTGGGTCGACCGGCGCGCGCTGCTCGAGCTGACGCGCGCGATCAAGCGCGTGCGCCCCGACATCCTGATCTGCGTCGACCACGAAGGCGGGCGCGTGCAGCGCTTTCGCAGCGACGGCTTTACCCAGCTGCCGCCGATGCGCGCGCTGGGCGAGCTGTGGATGCGCGACCCGCTGGCCGCCACCGACGCCGCCACCGCTTGCGGCTACGTGCTGGCCAGCGAGCTTCGCGCTTGCGGCGTCGACTTCAGCTTCACCCCGGTGCTCGACCTGGACTACGGCTCCAGCGGCGTCATCGGCGACCGCGCCTTCCACCGCGATGCGCGCGTGGCCACGCTGCTGGCCAAGAGCCTGATGCACGGCCTGCTGCTGGCCGGCATGGCCAACTGCGGCAAGCACTTTCCCGGCCACGGCTTCGTCAAGGCCGACAGCCATGTGGCGGTGCCGGTGGACCGGCGCTCGCTGCGCGCCATCCTGGGCGACGACGCGCTGCCCTACGGTGCGCTGAGCACCAGCCTGAGCTCGGTGATGCCGGCGCACGTGATCTACCCGAAGGTGGACCACCGGCCGGCCGGCTTCTCGCCGCGCTGGCTGCAGCAGATCCTGCGCGGACAGCTCGGCTTCAACGGCGCGATCTTCAGCGACGACCTGAGCATGGAAG
>CALBTN010000276.1 GCA_937967345.1 uncultured Rubrivivax sp.
GGCGCAGGTCTCGGTCTGGCCGTAGAACTGCTTGAGGTTGATGCCGATGGAGCGGAAGAAGCCAAACAGCTCGGGCCCGATGGCCGCGCCGGCGGTGTAGGCCACGCGGATGCGCGACAGCCCCATCACGTTGCGCAGCGGCCCGTACACGGCAAAGTCGGCCAGGCGGTACTTCAGGCGGTCCAGTGCCCCCACGGGCTTGCCGTCCAGCAGATCCGAGCCGACGCGGCGCGCCAACTGCATGGCCTTGTCGTACATGCGGCGCTTGAACGGCGCGGCGTCTTCCATGCGGATCTGGATCGAGGTGAGCATGCCCTCGAACACGCGCGGCGGCGCGAAGTAGTAGGTCGGCCCGATCTCGCGCATGTCGATGCCGACGGTGCCGGCCGACTCGGGGCAGTTGGTGGTGTAGCCCGCCACCAGCCACTGCGCCAGTGAAAACAGATGGTCCCCCACCCAGGCCGGCGGCAGGTAGGAAATGATGCTGTCGCCGGGGCCGAGCCTGTCCACCTCGGCCGCGCCCTTGGCAGCACCGATGAAGCTCTCGTGCGTCTGGCACACGCCCTTGGGTTTGCCCGTGGTGCCCGAGGTGTAGAGGATCACCGACACATCCTGCGGCGAGACCTGCTCGACCAACTGGTCCCACGCGCCGGGATGGTCGCGGTCCCACTGCACGCCGCGGGCCACCAGCTCGGCCGTGCTGATCAGGCCCGGCTGGTCATAGTGGCGCAGGCCGCGCGGGTCGTCGTAGATGATGTGGCGGATGCCGGGCACGCTGTCGCGCACCTCCAGCAGCTTGTCCACCTGCTCTTGGTTCTCGGCGAAGACGTAGGCCACGTCAGCGTCCTCGACGACGAAGGCCGTCTCCGCCGCCACCGCGTCCTGGTACAGCGGGATGGGCACGCCGCCCACGCTCTGCACGGCCACGTAGCCCATGTACACATGCGGCCGGTTGTCGCTGATCAGTGCCAGGTTCTGCCCCTTCGCGAAGCCCAGCGACAGCAGGCCGCAGGCCATGTGACGCACCTCGGTGGCGGCAGCCTTCCAGCTCCAGGTCTGCCAGATGCCATATTCCTTCTCGCGCAGCGCCGGCGCGTCGGGGCGCTGGGCGGCGTGCTGCAGCAGTAGATGGGGGAACGTGGTCTTCATCCCGGCTCCAGTCGTGGAATCGATGAGGGGAACTGGCAGGTCAGGCCAAGCTGTAGAACGGCAGCGATGGTACGGACTACTTTGACGCCAGCTTGTCTTTGCGACGACAATCTACGGGTTAATCCCAGAGGGTCAAACCCTTGCGTGACCCCGCGCGCGCCCGGCTCCAGACTCCTTGTTCACCGGACAAGCCTGATTCTTGCCGCCATGTGGGCCCCGCGACGACAATCCTGCACCGGTTCGGCCGCCCGGTGCTTCGCCCGGCGGCCTGGCGACGAAGCTCATTGCTGATCCAGTCCGCTTATGACCGCCACGCGAAACCCCGCCGCGCAGCGCCTGCTGTCGCGTGCGCGCGCGCCGACGCCGGCCGAGCTCGAGGGCGTCGTCTGGCTGCGCGCGCTGCGGCCCGACGAACGCGAGCGCGCCGCGCTCGACCTGCGCATAGTGCAGGTCGGCGCCGGCGAACTGCTGTGCCGCGTCGGCCGGCCGGCGACCTATTGGTTCGGCGTCATCGACGGGCTGCTGAAGATGAGCAACGACACCGCGATGGGCATCCCGATCACCTTCACCGGCATCCCGCCGGGTGGCTGGTTCGGCGAGGGCACGGTGCTCAAGCGCGAGCCCTACCGCTACAACATCCAGGCGTTGCGCAAGAGCGTGGTCGCTGGCCTGAGCGTCGATACCTTCCACTCGTTGCTGGACCACAGCATCGCCTTCAACCGCTTCATCACGCAGCAGTTGAACGAGCGGCTGGGCCAGTTCATCGGCGCGCGCGAGATCGACCGCATGACCGACCCCGACGGCCGCGTCGCGCGCAGCCTGGCCGCGCTGTTCCATCCGGTGCTGTACCCCGGCGTCGGCGGGCTGCTGCGCATTACGCAGCAGGAGCTGGGCTATCTGGTGGGACTGTCGCGCCAGCGCGTCAACGAGGCACTGCGCGCATTGCAGGCCGCCGGCCTGATTGCGGTGGAGTACGGCGGCGTGCGCGTGCTCGACCGCGAGCGGCTGCGCGGCTTCGGCACGCGCTGAACCGCGCCGCGCGGCCGCGGCGCTACTGCACGAAGCCGATCGGCCGGCGCTGCGCGCCGGGTTCGGGCAGATCGCGCTCCTCGATGCTCGAGCGCTCGGCCAGCCGCGCGTTGCCGAAGGCGCTCATCCAGGCGCGGCGCATCTCGCGCGGCGCCAGCGCGCTCAGCCGCTCGAGCACCGCCTCGCTGGGCTCGGGGTCGAAGCGCCGGCCCCAGTCGTGCTCGGCCAGGATGCCGCGGTACAGGCGCAGCGCGATCGCGCGCGCCGCGCCACGCTCGGGCGGGTCCACCTCGAACACGTTCATGCGGTTGAGGATCGGCTCGGGGATCGCGCGCTCGTCGTTGGCGGTGGCGACCCAGATCACCTGGCTGGCGTCGATCGACACTTCGGCGAACTCGTCGACGAAGCTGCAGGCGGTGTCGTGTTCGAGCAGGCCGTACAGCGCGCCCAGCGGGTCATAGGCGTGCTCGGCGCGCGCCTTGTCGATCTCGTCGACCACCACCACCGGGTTGGCGTAGGCGCCGTCGACCAGGGTTTCGAAGATCTTGCCCGGGCGCGCGCCCTTCCATTGGCTGGACGCGCCGCTGAGTACCCAGCCGGCGGTGAGCGCGCTCATCGACACGAAGCCCATGCCGGTGCCCAGCAGCTGCGCGACGCGGCGCGCGAAGTGCGTCTTGCCGATACCCGGCGGGCCCAGCAGCAGCATCGGCGTGATCTCCAGGCCGTCGCGGCTGTCGGCGCACAGCGCGAGCTGGCGCTTGAGCTCGTCCAGCGCTTCGCTGAAGTTGGGCAGCTCGTCGTACAGGTGCGCCATCGCCGGCACGCCCGCGGGCTTGACCTGAAAGCGCTGCGGCCCGCGCTCGAGCATGCGCTCGTAGGTCGAACGCAGCGTTTCATGATCGCGCGCCGGCAGCTTGTCCAGGCGCTTTTCGACATCGTCGAGCCGGTACACGCTGCGCATCTGCGCGATCGGAATCTGCGGCGCGACGCTCGTCATCGGAACCAGATCGTTGCCACGGCCCATGGTGCAGCCCTCCGGTGATGCCTGCGCCCATTCAAGCAAAGATTGGCCGATCGTGCCTAGGGAATAAGCCGGTCATCCCCTGTTCTCGCGGCAGCACTCGCGCCGCGCGAGTGCCGCGCCGGCTACTTGACCCAGGTGTTGAGCTGGATGATCGGCAGCAGCACCGCCAGCACGATCAGCATCACGACCACGCCCATGACGACGATCAGCAGCGGCTCCAGGATCGTGGCCAGCGCCATCGCGCGGCGCTGCACCTCGGCGCCGAGCTGGGCGGCCGCGCGCTGCAGCATCAGCGGCAGCTCGCCGGTCTGCTCGCCCAGCCGGGCGAACATCGCCAGCAGCCCCGGAAAGCGCTTCTTCGCCGCCAGCGCCGAGGCCAGCGGCGCGCCTTCGCGCACCTGCACCAGCGCGTCCAGCGCGTCGGCGCGC
>CALBTN010000277.1 GCA_937967345.1 uncultured Rubrivivax sp.
CTCGCACGGCGCGCTGATGCGCTTTTATGCCGGCTACGCGTCGCCGGTGCCGATCGACCGCTACGAGGCGCTGGACACGCTGATCGAATCGAGCATCGACCAGCCGGGGCGGCGCGTGCTGGTCGACCTGGCGGCACAGACCCACGAGCCGCTGGCGCGCTGGATGGACGACTCCGGCGTGCTCGACTTGGCCGACGTGTCGGGGCTGGCGCTGCACTACTGGCACGTGATGGACGCCGGGCGCGACTCGGTCGACCTGCTGGCCAAGCTGCTTGACCGCTTCGGCCACCGGCTGCGCTACGTGCTGGTGCGCAACCAGTTGCGCGGCGACGACTTCGGGCTGCTCGAACGCTCGGGCCAGCTCGAGCGTGCGCTGGGTTTCGGCGCGAAGCTGGTCGACATCAAGCACCTGCACGACGGCCTGATGCAAAAGATCGACGCCGCCAACAGCAACTTCTGGGCGGCCAAGAACGCGGCCGAAGGCGGCGGCAAGCTCGGGCTGATGGAGCGCCAGCGGCTGAAGCTGTGGCTGGCCCACGCCTACGCCGGGCTCGACGCGGCGGGCGTGTGAAGCGCAGGTGAATTTGTCACACGCCGGCCAGCGCAGATTCACCCCCTGAGCGCGGGCCGCCGGCCTAGGCTGTGGCCCATCGGATGGCCGCCACGCGGTGGCCGCCGAGCTGCAGGACAACAAGGGGGGTCATCATGCTGGACATGCCCACGAGGGCCACGCTCGACAGGGTGCCACCGCCATGGCGCCCGCCGCTGCCGCCGCGCGCAGCGGCCGACACCGCGTCGACGCTGGCGCGCTGGTACGAGCTGATGCTCGACGAGATCGACTACGGCGTGCTGCTGCTCGATGGCAGCGCGCAGCTGCTGCACATGAACCACGTCGCGCGCTGCGAGCTCGACGATGCGCGCCACCCGCTGCTGCTGCTGGGCCGCCAGCTCGGCACGCGCGACCCGGCCGACCGGCTGCGGCTGCACGACGCGCTGCGCGCCGCCACGCAGCAGCGGCTGCGCCGGCTGCTGCTGCTGGGCCAGGGTGGCGACCGCGTCGCGGTGTCGGTGGTGCCGCTCGAGGCCAACGCCAACGCCGGCCAGCTTGCGACCCAGCTGTCGCTGGGCAAGCGCCAGATGTGCGGCGAGCTCGCGGTGCAGTGGTTCGCGCGCAGCCACGGCCTGACGCTGACCGAGGCGCGCGTGCTCGGCTCGCTCAGCGAAGGGCTGCACCCCACCGAGATCGCGGTGCGCCATGCAGTGGGGCTGTCGACGATCCGCTCGCAGATCGCCAGCATCCGGCTCAAGACCCATTGCGACAGCATCGGCGCGCTGGTGCGCCAGGTGGCAGCGCTGCCGCCGCTGGTGGGCGCGCTGCGCGGCACCGCACGCGGCGTGGCGTGAAGCCGCCGCGACGCGCGGCCGGCCGCGGCGCGGCCCGCTGGCCGAGGCGTGCGCGTTGGCGTGCGGCGTCGGCGCAGGCGCGGTCAGCGCCGGCACTGGCGCGCGCGCCGCAGCCCGCTACGATGCGCGGCGCATCATGCCCACGCCAGCCGCCGCCGACCCGTTCTCGATGCTGAGCGAGCCGCTGCTTTCACTGGCGCGGCGCGGCGAGGTGCGCCACTACCGCAAGAACACGCTGCTGATCGAAGAAGGCGACCACGGCGACACGCTGTACGTGATCCTGGCCGGGCGGCTGCGCTGTTTCGCCAGCGGCGACAAGGGTCGCGAGATCACCTATGGCGAGTACGGCCCCGGCGAGTACCTGGGCGAGATGAGCCTGGACGGCGGGGCGCGCTCGGCCAGCGTGGAGACGCTGCAGCCCAGCAGCTGCGCGGTGATCACGCGCACGACGCTGCGCCAGCACATCGCCGAGCACCCCGACTTCGCGTTCGAGCTGATCGCCAAGCTGATCCGGCGCGTGCGCGCGGCCACGTTCAGCGCGCGGCAGCTGGCACTGAACGACGTGTACGGGCGGCTGGTCGAACTGCTGAACGGCTTGGCCGAGCCCCGCCCCGACGGCACCCGCGTCATCGCGCGGCGGCCGACGCACCAGGAGATGGCGCACCGCCTGGGCTGCTCGCGCGAGATGGTCAGCCGCCTGATGGCCGACCTGGCGCGCGGCGGTTATGCGCAGGCACACGATGCGCAGCTGATCCTGCGCCAGCCACTGCCCAGCCGCTGGTAGACCGGCTCGGCGCCGCAAGCACACAGCCGCTGCCTCACCGCGCGGCGGTGCTCGGCGGCGGCGGCCCGAAGCGCTGCGTCGGCTTGGGCGCGCGCGCGTACAAGGGCTCGACCTTGGGCAGCGCCAACTCGATGTCCTTGATCCGCGTCGGTCCCTTCGGGTGCGTCGACAGAAACTCCGGCGGCCCGCCCTGGCTGACCTGGCCCATCTTCTGCCACAGCGTGACGGCCGCGGCCGGGTTGTAGCCGGCGCGTGCGGCCAAGTCCATGCCGACCAGATCAGCCTCGGATTCGTCGTCGCGGCTGAAGGTCAGCGTCAGCAGCTGCTCGCCCAGGCCGGCCACCAGCCGGCCGGTGTTGCCCAGGCCGAGCAGCGCCGAACCCAGCTCGACCGCGCCGCGCGTGGCGTAACTCTTGCCGATGCGCTCGCGCGCGTGCTCGCGCAGCGCGTGGGCCATCTCGTGGCCCATGATCATCGCCACCTCGTCGTCGCTCAGCTGCAGCTTGGCCAGGATGCCCCAGAAGAACGCGATCTTGCCGCCGGGCATGCAAAAGGCGTTGATCTCCGGGCTGCCGATCAGCACCACCTCCCAGCGCCACTGGCTGGCGCGCGGGTTCCACGCCGGGGCGAACGGAATCATCCGCTTGGCGATGTAGCGCAGCCGCAGCAGCTGCGGATGGTCGTCCGGGGCGAGCGCGCGCTTTTGCCGCGCCTGGTTTTGCATCTGCACGAACTGCTGCGCGGCAGCCTGCTCGACCTGGTCGGCCGGCACCAGCTTGGCAAAGCTCGAACGCTTGCCGACGTCGATGCCCTCGCCGGGCGCACCGGCATTGGCGCTCTTGGGCGTGCCGCACGCGCCCAGCGTGCCCAGGCCGCCGCCGGCCAGCAGCCCCAGCGACAAGCGGCGCCGGCGGTGCAGCGCGCAACCGCAGCCATGGGCGTGCAAGGCGGGCGGCAGGTCGGCATCGGTGACAAAAGGAAGCTGGCTCATGGTGTGCTGCGATGCGGGTGGGGCCGGGTCGGTTCCCGGCCAGACGGCCCGCACTGTTGAGGCCCGACTTTAGTCGTCGGCCGCGCCCAGCGTCGCCGGGTCGACCTCGAGCGAGCGCACGCTGGCGCGCATCCACCCCAACATCACCAGCGCCGGCAACGCGGCCACGGTGCTGACGATGAAAAAGCTGGGCCAGCCGATCGATTCGGCCAGCACCCCGGCCAGCGGCCCGACCCACACCCGGCCCACCGACGCGAAGGCGCTGAGCAGCGCGTACTGCGTGGCGGTGAAGCGCTGGTTGCACAGGCTCATCAAGAAGGCGACGAAAGCCGCGGTGCCCATGCCGCCCGACAGGTTCTCGAAGGCGATCACCATCAGCAGCCCGCCGTCCACCGGCGTGGGCGCGCTCAGCTGCACGAAGCCCCAGTCGAAGGCCGGCAGCACCAGCCCCGGCATGACCCCCTTGCCATTGACCGCCAGCCACCAGAAACCGAGGTTGCTGGCCATCTGCAGCAGCCCGAACAGCAGCAGCGAGCGCCACAGCCCGAGCTTGAGCATCAGCACGCCGCCCAGCAGCGCGCCGGCGATGGTCAGCCACAGGCCGATGACCTTGTTGACCACGCCGACCTCGGCCGGGCTGTAGGCCATGCTCTGCAGCAGGAAGGGCGTCATCAGCGAGCCGGCGAAGGCGTCGCCCAGCTTGTAGAGCACGATGAAAGCCAGGAAGCCGAGCGCGCCGCGCTGGCTGAAGTAGCTGCGCAGGCCGCCGAGCAGCGTCTCGAAGCGCGCGCGCCGCGCCACCCAGGCGGCCAGCGGCAGCGTGAAGCCGATGCCCAGCAGCAGCGTCAGCAGGTTCTCCCAGCGCGTCTTCAGCGTGGCATTCAAGGCGCTGCCTTCGAGCAGCGGGCCGAGCAGCGCGTGCGCCAGCGGCGGCGCGAAGCGCTCGCTGAGCAGATAACCCACGGCCACCGCGGCCAGCACCGCGACGAAGCCGATGACGTCGTTGCGCGCCGCGCTCGGCTTGACGTCCGGCATCGGCACCTTGGGCAGCAGCAGCGCCGACACCACGGCCGCGCCGAACATCAGCGCCGCCATCAAGCGGTAGACCTGCGGCCAGCTCCAGCCGCCGCCTTGGGTCGGGTCGGTCCAGATCAGCGCGATGCCGCCCGACAGGATCATCGCCAGCCGGTAGCCCATGACGTTGAGCGACGAGCCCAGGCCGCGTTCGCGCGAGGGCAGCAGGTCGGTGCGGTAGGCGTCGATGACCACGTCCTGCGACGCCGACATGAAAGCCACCGCCACCGCCAGCAGCGCGAAGGCGCGGATCGCCGTGCCCGGCGGAGTGGCGGCCAGCAGCAGGAGCGCGAGCCCGAGCAGCGCCTGCGTCAGCACCAGCCAGCCGCGGCGCCGGCCCAGCCACGGCAGGTCGAAGCGGTCCATCAGCGGCGCCCACAGGAACTTGAAGGTGTAGGGCAGGCCGACCAGGCTCAGGAAGCCGATGGTCGCCACGTCCAGCCCTTCCATGCTCAGCCAGGCCTGCATCGCCTGGCCGGTGAGCGCCAGCGGCAGACCGCTGGCGAAGCCGAGCACGGCGACCACCGCCAGGCGGCGCAGTGCGGCCAGGCGCTGCAACGGTCTAGGCCCCCTCACGCGCGGCAAGGGCCTTGACCAGGGCTTCTTCGACCGTAGCCAGGCTGCTGGCTGCCGTGCGGTACAAGGTCTCCTGCTCGATGCGCTCGTAGCCGTGGGCAAGGATGTTGCGCAAACCAATGATCTGCCGCCACGGCACTGCGGTGATGGCGGCGCGCTCGGCCTCGCCGAGCCGCTGTGCCGCTTCGCCCAGGTTGATGAACAGCTTTTCGGTCGCCAGGTTCAGGATGCGGTTGGCGGCGAACACCTCGAGCGTGTGGTCGGCCGCGATCACGCGCAGCTCGCGCACGAAGCCCAGCATGTCGGCCAGGTGCGCCGGCGCCCGGTCGACACTCATGCGCTGGCGACCACCGGATACACCGGCCGCAGCTGAGGCTCGATCGCGCGCCGCCGGTACGGGTTGTCGAGGATGCCGGGGAAAGCGAGGTCCACCGCCCGCCCATCGAACACCTGCGACAGCGCGTCGCGCAGGTCGACCAGTTCGAACGCCCCCGGCGAGCGCCCCGGCGTGAATTCCACCAGCAGATCGACGTCGCTGTCGGGCCCCTCGCGCCCCAGCGCGGCGGAGCCGAACATGCGCAACGTGCGCACGCTGTAGCGGCGGCACAGCGCGTCGATCGCGCGCTGCTGCTGTGGTGACACTTGCATCGCGCAATTATCCGGCGGCGCCTGCCCTGCGCCGCCGCGGTCGCCCCGAAGCTGCGGCAGGCAGCAGCGAAGTCAGCGCCTGGTTGCGCTCGAACAGCAAAGCCACGCGCTCGGCGTCGGATTTGAAGCTGCCCGGCTTCGCGCCGTCGGCGGCATCGCAACCGGGCACGCG
The DNA here is from genome assembly GCA_937967345.1 of uncultured Rubrivivax sp. Classification (GTDB taxonomy): domain Bacteria; phylum Pseudomonadota; class Gammaproteobacteria; order Burkholderiales; family Burkholderiaceae_C; genus Rubrivivax. Next base: position 5,650 of record CALBTN010000277.1, read on the forward strand.
TCGACAACTCGAGCCCGATCGCGAACGGCGATCAGATCATCGCCGCCGGATCGACCGCCTCCGGCTGCGCCGCGCCGGCCGCGAAGCGGGTGATGCGCCGGGCGCGCAGGTGCACGCGGCTGCCGCTGCGCAGATTCAGCCGCGCGCGCAGCACGGCGAACTCACTGCGCGGCATCTCGACGTCGACGTAAGAGCCGTCGTCATCGCGCTTGAACTCGATGCGCGTGTGCGCACCCACCGTCAGCACCTGCGCCAGCGTCACCGGCAAGGTGCCGGCGTGCGGCTCGGCGACGATGTCGAGCTCGTGCGGGCGCACGTAAACCGCATCGACCGCGGACGGCACGGCGCCCGGTGCGTGGCCGGCGTCGCCGAGTCGGCCATGGAACAGGTTGACGTCGCCCAGGAACTGCAGCACGAAGGGGCTGGCCGGGTGGTCGTAGACCTCGTCGGGCGTGCCCTGCTGCTCGATGCGGCCGCAGTTCATGACGACGACGCGGTCGGCGACTTCCATCGCCTCGTCCTGGTCGTGCGTGACGAAAACGCTGGTAACGTGCATCTCGTCGTGCAGCCGGCGCAGCCAACGGCGCAGTTCCTTGCGCACCTTGGCGTCGAGCGCACCGAAGGGCTCGTCGAGCAGCAGCACCTTGGGCTCGACCGCCAGCGCGCGTGCCAGCGCGATGCGCTGGCGCTGCCCGCCCGACAACTGGTGCGGGTAGCGGTCGGCCACCCAATCGAGCTGCACCAGTTTCAGCAGTTCCATCACCTTGGTCTGGATCTGCGCCTCGGAGGGCCGCCGCGCCTTGGGCCGCACGCGCAACCCGAAAGCGACGTTCTCGAAGATCGTCATGTGGCCGAACAGCGCGTAGTGCTGGAACACGAAGCCGACGT
>CALBTN010000278.1 GCA_937967345.1 uncultured Rubrivivax sp.
GGGCGGGGGCACCGCGGTGGCGGTGGATGCGCGGCTGGTGCGCGTCAGCCTGCCCGCGCCGGCCGAGCAGCGTGTGGCCTTCCTCGCCGACATCGAGGATCTGCAGGTGCAGCTGGCCAAGCCCGCGGCCAAGGTGATCCTGAACGCGCGCACCGGCTCGGTGGTGCTGAACGAGGCGGTCACGCTGGGCGCTTGCGCGGTGGCGCACGGCAACCTGTCGGTGACGATCTCCACCACGCCCAGCGTCAGCCAGCCCGGGCCGCTGTCGGGCGGGCGCACCGTGGTCACCGAGCAGTCGGACATCGCGATTTCGGCCGGCAACAAGGCGATGATCGAGATGCCGGCCGGCGTGCGCCTGAGCGAGGTGGTCAAGGCGCTGAACGCGATGGGCGCGACGCCGCAGGACCTGCTGGTGATCCTGCAGGCGATGAAGAGCGCGGGCGCGCTGCTGGCCGAGCTGGAAGTGATATGAGCACGCTGCCCACCGCCCGCTTGGCCGGCGATGCGGGCGCGCTGTCGGCGCTGCGCGCGCAGGCCAGCGCCGACCCCAAGGCCGCGCTGCGCGAAGCCGCCAAGCAGTTCGAGGCGCTGTTCATGCAGGAGGTGATGAAGAGCATGCGCGCCGCCACCCTGCAGTCCGGTGTGCTCGACAACGAAGGCAGCAAGCTCGGCACCGAGATGCTCGACCAGCAGATGGCCGCGCAGCTCACCGGGCTGCCCGGCGGCTTGAGCGAGGCCATCACGCGCCAGCTGCAGCGCCAGCTGGGCACGCTGGAGGTCGCGTTGCGCCCGGACGCCGCGCCGGCGCCGGCAGCGCCGCTGCCAGGTGAACGCGCGGTGCGCATCCCCGAGCAGCGCGCGGCCGATTTCGTGCAGCAGCACCGCCGCGCCGCGCAGGCGGCCGAAGAGCACACCGGCATCCCGGCGGCGTTCATGATCGGCCAGGCCGCGCACGAAAGCGGCTGGGGCCGGCGCGAAATCCTGCATGCCGACGGCACGCCCTCGCACAACCTGTTCGGCATCAAGGCCGGCGCCGACTGGAAGGGGCCGGTGGCCGAGACCGTGACCACCGAGTTCGTCGACGGCCGCGCGGTCAAGACCGTGGCGCGCTTTCGCGCCTATGCCAGCCACGCCGAATCCTTTGCCGACTACGCGCGGCTGATGCTGAACAGCCCGCGCTACCGCCCGGTGCTGGAGCGCGCGCGCGACGCGGGCAGTTTTGCCAGCGGCTTGCAGCGCGCCGGCTACGCCACCGACCCGAACTACGCCGACAAGCTCACGCGCGTCATCAACACCACGCTGCGCTTGCAGCGCTTGAGTTGACGCCGCCGCGGCCGAAAGCTCCGTCATGAGCGCGACTTCGCTGTTCTCGCTGGGCACCAAGGCGATGATGGCCAGCCAGGCGGCGCTGGCCGCCACCAGCCACAACATCGCCAACGCCAACGTGCAGGGCTACTCGCGCCAGCAGGCCGAGCTGGCCACCGCGGTGGGCCAGTACCACGGCTCGGGCTACTTCGGCCAGGGCGTGGACGTGACCACGGTGTCGCGCGCGCACGATGCCTTCCTCACCCGCGAGGCCGCCAGCACGCGCTCGCTGGCGGCGATGGACGCGAGCCGGCTGCAACTGCTGCGCGAGCTGGAAGCGGTGTTTCCCGGCGGCGAACAAGGCGTCGGCCACGCGGCGGGCGAGCTGCTCAACGCGATGGTCGATTTGAGCGCCCAACCCGGCGACGCCGCCACGCGCGAGGTGATCCTGGCGCGCGCGCAGGACGTGGCTTCGCGTTTTGCCGCGGCCGGCGCGCAGCTCGATGCGCTGCAGCAGCAGGTCGGCGACGGCCTGCGCGGCGGCGTGGCGCAGGTCAACCGCCTGGCCGCCAACATCGCCGAGCTGAACCAGCGCATCGCCGCCGCGCAGGGCCTGGGCCAGCCGCCCAACGACCTGCTCGACCAGCGCGACCAGGCGCTGTCCGACCTGAGCCAGCAGCTGCAGATCAGCACGGTGCGCGCCGACGACGGCACGGTCACGGTGTTCGCTGCCGGTGGCCAGCGGCTGGTGATGGGCGCGAGCGCACAGGCGCTGGCGTTGCAGCAAGACCGCAGCGACCCGTCGCGGCTGGCGCTGGTGGCGCCCGGCAGCGGCGTCGTGCTGGCGCCGGGCGAGCTTGGCGGCGGCGCCATCGCCGGGCTGCTGCGCTTCCAGAACGACGATCTGGTCGACGGCCGCACCCGGCTGGGCCAGCTGGCCGCGGCGCTGGCCGGCAGCGTCAACCTGCAGCAATCGCTGGGGCTGGACCTGCGCAGCCCGCCGGGCAGCGGCGCGCCGATCTTTGCCGATGGGGTGGCGGCGCAGGCGGTGCCCGATGCCGGCAACTCGGGCGGTGCCACGGTGACGATGACGGTGGTCGATGCCAGGCAGCTGCAAGCCAGCGAATACGCGCTGCGCGCCGACCCGGGCGGTGCGCCGGGGGTGTGGCAGGTGACGCGGCTGAGCGATGGGGCGGTGCACAGCATCAGCAACGTCCCCGGCAGCGACACCGTGGATGGCCTGAAGATCACCGTCGGCACATCGCCGCCGCCGGCGGCGACCGACAAGTTCCTGTTGCAGCCGGTGACGCGCGCGGCCAACGGCATGCGCCGCGTGCTCGACGACATCCAGGGCATTGCCGCGGCCTCGTCGTCGCCAGCGTCGAACAACGGCAACGCCCTGGCCTACACCGCACTGCGCAGTGCGGCCTTGGTTGGCGGCAGCACGCTCACCGATGCCTACGCCGCGGCCATGGCCGACATCGGCGTGCGCGTGCAAAGCGCGGCGTCGGGCGCGGCGATCTCGGCCGCGGTCGCGACGCAGGCCGAAAGCGCGCGCAGCGCGGTCAGCGGCGTCAACCTCGACGAGGAAGCCGCGCGCCTGATCCATTTCCAGCAAAGCTACCAGGCGGCGGCGAAGATCCTGCAGGTCGCGCAGGCGGTCTTCGACACGCTGCTCGAGGCCACCTGACGCCATGCGCATCACCACCGCCAACGCCCACCGCACGACGATCGACACCTTGCAGCAGCGCCAGCAGCAGCTGCAGCGCTCGCAGCAGCAGCTCACCAGCGGCAAGCGCGTCGAGCGCGCCAGCGACGACCCCGCGGCCGCGGCGCGCGCCGAGCGTGCGCTGGCCACGCAAGCGCGTGCCCAGGCCGACCTGCGCGGCCTGCAGGCCAGCCGCAACGCGATGCAACAGGCCGAGAGCGCGCTGGGCGACGCCGGCGAGGCGATGCAGCAGGTGCGCGAGCTGCTGGTGGCCGCCGGCAACGCCAGCTACAGCGACGCCGAGCGCGCCAACCTGGGTGCGCGCATCGCCGGCTTGCGCCAGCAGCTGCTGGGCATCGCCAACCGCGGCGACGGCGCGGGCGGTTATCTGTTCGGCGGCCAGGGTTCGACCCAGCCGCCGTTCGTCGATGGCGCGGGCGGCGTGAGCTTCAGCGGCGGCGTTGGCCAGACCTTGGTGCAGGCCAGCGAGCCGCTGCCGCTGACGCTGGACGGCGACGCCACCTGGTTGGCTGCGCCATCGGCCTTCGAGCTGCTCGACGACGTCGCCAGCGAACTGCAGACTGCCCATCGCAGCGGCGCGCAGGTGGCGCAAACCGTGGCCGACGGGCTGGCCAGAGTCGACCAGGTGATGGGCCGGCTGCAGCAGCAGCGCGCCTATGCCGGTGAAATGCTCAACCGCGCCGATGCGCTGCAGCAGCGGCTGGACGACGTCACGCTGCACGCGCAGACCCAGCGCTCGCTGGCCGAAGACCTGGACATGATTCAGGCGCTGTCGGACTTCAAGGCACGCCAGACCGGCTACGAAGCCGCCTTGGGCACCTACGCGATGGTGCAGCGCATGTCGCTGTTTCAGTACCTCAAATGAACGAGCACCCGATCCTGGGCCAACTGGTGCTGGGCTACTGCCCGCTGATCGACCGCCAGCGTGTGGTGCTGGCCACCCGGCTGAGCGTGTTCGCGCTGCGGCCCGATGCCTGCCCCGACGTGGCCGCGCTGCTGGCGCTGCTGCAGCAGTTCTGGCCGGCGGCCGACAACCAGCAGGTGCTGCTGAACCCGACCAGCGAGGACATGCTGGGCGCGGCGATGGCGCAGCCGATCCCGGCGCAGGTGTGGCTGGAGCTGCCGGGCTTCATGGCGGCCGACGCGCGGCACGCGCCGGCGCTGGCGGCGTTGCGCGCGCAGGGCGCCACGCTGTTCGTCAAGGGCATCGCCACCGCGCTGCCGCCCGCCGCGCGCGAGTGTTTCCGCTACGCGATCGTCGATCTGGACGACGACCGCCGCGGCAGCGGGCCCGCGCCCGATGGCGTGCCGCGCCGGCTGGGCTTCGTGCATGCGGGCGTGCGCTGTGCGGCGCAGCTCGAGGAAAGCTTCCAGCGCGGTTCGGCCGGGGTGCTGGGCTGGCCGATCGACGAGCCGATGGCCGCGCGCCAGGGCAAGGCGATGGCGCCGGAGCTTGCGGTGATCGTCGAGTTGATCAACCGCGTCGACCGCGAGGAGCCGATCGAGCGGCTCGAAGCGGTGCTGAAGAACGACCCGACGCTGGCCTTCCGGCTGGTGCGCTACATCAACTCGGCGGCGTTCGGGTTGCGCGTGGAGATCAGCAGCTTTCGCCACGCGATCATGATGCTGGGCTACCGCAAGCTCAAGCGCTGGCTGGCGCTGCTGCTGGCCTCGGCCAGCAGCGACCCGAACATGAAGCCGGTGATGTACGCCGCGGTGCGGCGCGGGCTGTTCATGGAAGAGCTGGTGCGCGGCGCCGGCGACGAGCAGATGGGCAGCGAGCTGTTCATCTGCGGCGTGTTCTCGCTGCTGGACTGCATGCTCGGGCAGCCGTTCGGCCCGCTGCTCAAGAGCATTCCGGTGCCGCAGGACGTGTTCAACGCGCTGGCCTGCAGCAGCGGGCGCTACCTGCCGTACCTGGAGCTGGCGCGCGCGATCGAGCAGGCCTCGGCCAGCGACATCCGCGAGCACGCCGCGACGCTGATGCTGTCGGCGGCCGAGGTCAACCGCGCGCTGCTGCGCGCGCTGCAGGCGGCCCGGCAACTGGCTTGACGCGCCAGCACGTGCTGCCGGCGCTGCGCCTGCGGCGTTCGGGGTGCGGCCGGCGGCGTCGTGCCGGGCCAGCGCGATGAGCGATCATGCGCGATCGTCTCCAGCCGAGAAACCCGCCGCCGATGGCCACGCGCCGCACTGTTGCCGCTTCCATGCAGTCCGCTTCGTTGCCGTCACGGGTGGCGCTGGCCGGGTTGCTCGACGCGCTCGATGAACCGCTGCTGCTGTTCGATGCGCTGGGCCGCCTGAGCTTTTGCAACCGTGCGGCGATGCGCTCGTTCGGTACCGAGCCCGGGCCCGCTGCGGCGCAGCTGGCGCCGGTGCTCGGCAGCGAGGCGGCCGGCTGGCTGCAGCAGCGCTGGCACGACGCCGCCGACGCCGCGCCGCTGCGCACCTTGCTGCCCGACGGCCGCACCGCGGTGCTCAGCGTGTGGCGCATCGCGCGCGAGCTGGCGCTGCGCGTGCACATCGAGCCGGCCGCCGACCACGCCGAAGGCCTCGGCGGCATGGAGCCCGGGCCGACGCTGGAGATGCTGCGCATGCTGTGGGCGTCGCCGTTTCCGGCGATGCTGCAGGACGGCCAATACCAGCTGGTGGCGGTGAACGACGCCTACTTGGAGTTCAGCGGCCGAGCGCGCGAGGCGCTGATCGGCATCGACCCGGTGTCGCTGCTGCCCGGCGAGGACCAGCCCGCGCAGATCGAAGCGCGGCGCGAGCTGCCGGCGCTGCTGGCCACGCACGCGGTGCCGCTGCTGGCCGAGCAGCGGCTGATCGACGCCGCCGGGCGCGAGCGCTGGTCGCGTGCGTCGGTCTATCCGGTGTCGGCGCCCGACGGGCTGCCGCTGCTGCTGAGCGTGCTGCAGGAATCCACCGCCGAGCACGTCGCGCGCGCCCAGGCCGACCGCTCGCTGGACGAGCTGGCGCAATGGTTCGACCTGAGCCCGACCGGCATGCTGGTGTTCGACGAGGCCGGGCTGATCGTGCGTTCGAACCCGGCGTTCGAGGCCCTGGTCGGGCAGGTGCCGGTGCTGCTGGCCGAAGCCTCGGCCGAACTGCAGGCGTTGCTGGGCTGGCACGGCGGCGCGCCCAAGCCGCAGCTGCGCCCGCTGGCCGCACCGCTGGAGACCCACGTCGTGCTGCCGTTGCCCGACGGGCGGCGCCAGCGGCTGAGCGCGCGCGTGCGCGGTTTTGCCACCGAGCAGGGCCAGCACCGCTACATGGCGATCGTCGAGGACCGCAGCGCCGAGGAAGAGCGCGACTTGGCGCAGCTCGAGATCGGTGCGCTGATGGACACCGCCGGCGTCGGCGTGGCCACCTTCGATGCGCGCCGCGGCTGGCTGCGCCCGCGCGGCGAGCGCCGCCGCGCCAGCGCCGCCAAGGCGCCGGGGCTGCAGGCGATCGCGCGCGAGATCGTCGAGCCCGAGTCGCTGGCCGAGTACGAAAGGCTGCAGCAAGCGCTGCGCGACGGCGAGCGCACCGAGGTGCGCTACGCGGTGCAGCATGGCGAGCTCGGCCGGCGCTGGCTGCTCACCCGGGTCGAGCCCGGCGACGGCGAATCCGGCCGGCGCACCGTGGTCACGCTGGACGTGACCGATCAGGAAAGCGCGCAACGCCAAAGCCAGCAGCTGCTGCGCGAGCTGACCACCATCCTCGACGGCACCACCGCCGGCATCGCCTACCTGCGCGGCGCCACGCTGGTGCGCTGCAACCGCCGCTTCGAGACCATGCTCGGCCTGGCCCCCGGGGCGGCGGCCGGCGCCACCATCGGCGAGCTGTTCGGCCGCTTTCCGCAGGCGCTGCAGTCGCTGCAGCAAGGCGCGAGCTTCGAGTCGGAGCTTCCGGTGCCGCTGCACGATGGCACGCTGGCGTGGTACTCGCTGTCGGTGCGGCGCGCCGAGCCGGCGCCCGCCGACACCGAGGTGGTCGCGGTGCTGAGCGACATCTCGCGGCTGAAGTCGCAGCAACGGCAGCTCGAGGCGGCGCTGCGCGAGCGCGAGCTGATGTTCAGCCTGTCGGACGTGGGCATCGTGTTCGTGCGCGGCGGGCGCATCGAGCGCGCGAACCCGGCAATGGCGGCGCTCACCGGCTACGCCGACTCGGAGCTGACCGGGCTGGATGCGGCCGAGCTGGCCGCCGACGCGGCCAGCCACCAGCAGCACGAAGCACAGGCGCTGCACATGCTGCGCCAGCACGGCCACTACCACGGCGAGCGCCAGCTGCGCCGCCGCGACGGCCGCCTGGTGTGGATGCAGCTGGCGCAGCGCCTGGTCGACGAGGCCGACGAGCATTCGGGGCGCATCTGCTCGTACGTCGACGTCGACGAGCGCCA
>CALBTN010000279.1 GCA_937967345.1 uncultured Rubrivivax sp.
GTGGCCGCATTGCGCGCCTTGCGCGCCTCGGGCCGGGCCAGCCCCACCAGCCGCATGCCGCGCACGCGCTTGACGGCCACCAGGAAGTACACCGCGCCGAACACCGGCCACCAGCGCTGGCCGACGGCTTCCAGCCAAGCGCTGCGCTCGAGCCAGCGCGCCGACGCGTAGGGTGGCCGAAAGCAGCCGAAGCGCCCGCCTTCGATCTCGAAGCTGAGCAGGCGCAGCCAGTCTCGCACGCGCCAATAGCCGAGCAGTTCCCCTGCGCGCGGCAGGAACAGCGCGCCGCGCCCGCCCAGGCCGACGGCCGCACGCGCCCGGCCCAGCCGCTGGCGCAGGCCCCACATGCTGGCCGGATTGAAGCCCAGGATCATCACGCGGCCCTCGGGCATCAGCACGCGCTCGACCTCGCGCAAGCTCAGGTGGGGGTCGCGCGACAACTCCAGCGTGTGCGGCAGCACAACCAGATCCAGACTCTGGTTCGGGAACGGCAGCGCGTCGAAATCGCAGTGCAACGCAATGCCCTGGGCGCCGTGCAGCGCCGCGTCGCCGTCTTGCCCATCGTCATGCGTGCGCCCCGGCGGCACGAACGGCGCAGCCGCTTCGGCAGCCAACCAGCGGTGCGGCATGCGATTGGCACGCAGCGCCGCCAACTCGGGCAGGCCCAGCTGCAACGCGTGATAGCCGAAGACATCGGCCACCGCGTGGTCCATCTGCTGCTGCTCCCATTGCAACAAGCAGCGCCCCGCAGGGCTTTGCATCCACTCGGCCAACTCTATAATCTTGGCCTCGACCACCATGACGACGACTGCCTCTCACGTCCTCGGACACGACACCTTCGCGCCACGTTGCGGCGCCGGGCTCATGCGCACGCCGCTTGGCCTGGCAGCGCCGGCGATTCTAGTGGTGCACCCTGCGGCCGTCGTGCCTGCGTCATCGTGTGTTGCCGTGCCGCGACCGCCGGCTCGATGACGGCTTCGATGCAGACCAGGCCGCGCGGCCTGGCCTGGGTCTTGGCATCGGTTCTGGTACTGCTGCTGGCAGGCTGCGCGAGCGCACCCGGCGGCGATCCGGCAGCACACACGGTCGCAGCACCGGCTGCCGCGGCGTCGGCGGCGCGGCCCAGCCCACCGCGCGACTCCGCCAGCAGCGCGTCAGCGCCGCAAACCGGCGAAACCCAGCCGTACCTGTTCGCGCTCGACCCGCTGCGCCCGTCGGAGATCGTCGACAGCGACGATGCGGCCGCGCAGCGTGACCTGTGGTTGCGTGTACGCGCCGGCTTCGCCATGCCGGACCTGGACAACGCGCTGGTCGAGAAGTGGCAGCAGTGGTACGCATCGCGGCCCGACTACGTGCAGCGCATGACCGAGCGTGGCGGGCGATACCTGTTTCACGTCGTCGAAGAACTCGACAAGCGCGGCATGCCCACCGAGCTGGCGTTGCTGCCGTTCATCGAAAGCGCGTTCAACCCGCAGGCGATGTCGGTGGCGCGCGCGTCGGGCATGTGGCAGTTCATGCCGGCCACCGGCAAGGACTTCGATCTGAAGCAGAACCTGTTTCGCGACGACCGGCGCGACGTGCTGGCTTCGACCCGCGCGGCGCTGGACTACCTGCAGTTGCTGTACGGCCAGTTCAATGACTGGCAGCTGGCGCTGGCCGCCTACAACTGGGGCCAGGGCAATGTGCAGCGTGCGGTCGACCGCAACCTGAAGGCCGGGCTCGACGCGAACTACGACAGTCTTCGCATGCCCGACGAGACGCGCAACTACCTGCCCAAGCTGCAGGCGGTGAAGAACATCGTGCTGCAGCCACACACCTTCGCGATCACCTTGCCGCCGCTGCACAACCACCCGTACTTCCTGAGCGTGCCGATCACCCGCGACATCGACGTCGACGTCGCGGTGCGCCTGGCCGGCGTACCGCTCGAGGAGTTCCAGGCGTTGAATCCGCAGATGAACAAGCCGGTGATCCTGGCCGCCGGCACGCCGCAGGTGCTGCTGCCCTACGACAACGCCACCCAGTTCGTGCGCAACCTGCGCGAGCACCAGGCACCCCTGGCCACCTGGACGGCGTGGGTGGCGCCGGCCACGCTGAAGCCGGCCGACGCGGCACGTCAGGTCGGCATGAGCGAAGAGCAACTGCGCTCGGTGAATCGGATTCCGCCGCGCATGCTGGTCAAGGCCGGCTCGACGCTGGTCGTGCTGCGCAGCCCGCACAAGAGCAGCGACGTGCCCGAGCAGCTCGCCGACAACGCCAGCCTGCAGCTCACCCCCGATCGGCCGCCTGGGCGGCAAGTGCACGTGAAGGCGCGCAAGGGCGACTCGATGGCGGCGCTGGCCAAGCGCTACCGCGTCAGCGCCGAGCAGGTCGCGCAGTGGAACGGCATGCGCAGCGACGCCCAACTGAAGACGGGGCAGGTGTTAGTCGTCTATCAACCGGCCAGCGCGGCCAAGGCTGGCAAGCGCACCGCAGCAGCGAACCCGGCCAAGCCGGGCAAACGCGCCGCGGCCAGCACCACGGCGAGCAAACCGGGCAAGACGGCGTCCAGCCGTAACGCCGCGGCATCGTCCAAACGGCCGGTCGCGGCCAAGTCGCAGCCCACCCGAAGCGCCAGCGGCAAGCCGGCCTCGACCTCCAGGGTCGCAGCCTCGGGCAGCGCATCCAAGCTGTAGCTCGGCAGCGCCGCTGCAGCGCGCGCTTCAGCGGCGGTCGACCAGCGCATGCGCGATGGTGCCCAGGTCGACGTACTCCAGCTCGCTGCCCGCGGGCACGCCGCGCGCCAGCCGCGTGACCTTCAAGCCTCGCGCGCGCAAGGCCTCGCCCAGCGCGTGCGCGGTGGCCTCGCCTTCGGCGCTGAAACCGGTGGCCAGGATCACCTCCTCGACCATGCCATCGGCCGCGCGCTCGAGCAACTGGCGCGCGCCGATGTCGCCGATGCCGATGCCGTCGAGCGGGCTGAGCCGGCCCATCAACACGAAGTACAGGCCGCGGTAGCTGCCGCTGCGCTCGAGCGCGCCTTGGTCGGCCGGCGTCTCGACCACGCACAGCAGCCGCGCATCACGCGCCGAGTCAGCGCAGGTGACGCAGATGCGGTGCTCGGTGAAGGTGTGGCAGCGCGCGCAGTGATGCACCTGCGCCAGCGCCTGCTGCAGCGCCAGGGCCAGCCGCTGCGCGCCGCCGCGGTCGTTTTGCAGCAGGTGGTAGGCGATGCGCTGCGCCGACTTCTGACCGATGCCGGGCTGGCGGCGCAGGGCGTCGATCAGCGCATCGAGGCTGGTTTCGGCCATGCAGCCCCCCGCAGCAGGCCGGTTGAACTAGAACGGGAACTTCATTCCCGGCGGCAACGGCATGCCGGCGGTGAGCCGGCCCATCTTTTGTTGCGTCACGTCCTCGGCACGGCGCACGGCGTCGTTGAACGCCGCGGCCACCAGGTCCTCGAGCATGTCCTTGTCGTCGGCCAGCAGGCTGGGGTCGATCGACACGCGCTTGACGTCGTGCTTGCAGGTCATCTGCACCTTGACCAGGCCCGCGCCCGACTGGCCCTCGACCTCGGTCGTGGCCAGCTCGTCCTGTGCCCGCTTCATGTTCTCCTGCATGGCCTGCGCCTGCTTCATCAGGCCGGCGAGCTGGTTCTTCATCATCGTGGGTTCCCTCGGGTTGTCATAGCGGTTTGATCGAGCCGGG
>CALBTN010000280.1 GCA_937967345.1 uncultured Rubrivivax sp.
ATCGACTTCGGCGACGTGACGATGAACATGCGCAACCTGCTGCGCAAGATGGGGCGCAAGAGCTGGCGCCCCGGCAACGCGGCGGCGATGTTCTTCCTCAACGCCACCGACCCGCGGATCATCAAGGCGATGCGCGTGGCCATGGTCGGCATCGGCTTCAAGGCGCAGCGCATCGCCAACGACCTGTTCCAGCGGCTGGCGCGCAAGCAGACCGCGGCACCGCCGGCGACGCTGGGCCCGGCGCCGGTGAAGGAACAGGTGATCCACTTCATCAACAAGAAGATGCCGGGCGGGCTGCCGAAGAGGACCTCGCGCGCGTTGCTGGACATCGAGGACAAGGCCTACGTGCCGATCATCCGCGACCCAAAGGCCACCACCGCGGAGAGCGAAGCGGTGTTCTACTTTCCTGGCTGCGGCTCGGAAAAGCTGTTCAGCCAGGTCGGGCTGGCGACGCAGGCGATGCTGTGGCATGCCGGGGTGCAGACGGTGCTGCCGCCGGGCTACCTGTGCTGCGGCTACCCGCAGCGCGGCGCGGGCCAGTACGACAAGGCCGAACGCATGATCACCGACAACCGGGTGCTGTTCCACCGCGTGGCCACCACGCTGAACTACCTGGACATCAAGACCGTGGTGGTCAGCTGCGGCACCTGCTACGACCAGCTGCAGGGCTACCAGTTCGACAAGATCTTCCCCGGCAGCCGCATGATCGACATCCACGAATACCTGCTGGAAAAGGGCATCAAGCTCGAAGGCACGGGCGGCTACCTGTTCCACGACCCTTGCCACAGCCCGACCAAGCTGCAAGAGCCGTTGAAGACGGTGCAGGCGCTGGTCGGCGCCAACGTGGTGCAAAGCCAGCGCTGCTGCGGCGAAAGCGGCACGCTGGGCGTGACCCGGCCCGACATCGCCACGCAGGTGCGCTTTCGCAAGGAAGAGCAGCTCAAGCGCGACGAAGCCGCGCTGCGCGCCAGCGCCGCGCTGCCGGCGCAGGGCAACCTGAAGATCCTGACCACCTGCCCGAGCTGCCTGCAGGGGTTGAAGCGCTACGAGAACGACCTGACCAGCGGCCTGCTCGAAGCCGACTACGTGGTCATCGAGATGGCGCGCCACATCCTGGGCGAGAACTGGCTGCCCGAGTACGTGGCGCGCGCCAATGCCGGCGGCATCGAGCGCGTGCTGGTGTGAACAAGGAGTGAACCCATCGTGGCAGGACTGGCCCCCGACACCCCTGCAGTGACCGCATTGACGCTGCACCAGGCCTCGCGCGTGCTCGAGATCGGCTTCGCCGACGGCCACGCGTTTCGCCTGCCCTTCGAGCTGCTGCGCGTGTACTCGCCATCGGCCGAGGTGCAGGGTCACGGTCCGGGGCAGGAGGTGCTGCAAACCGGCAAGCGTGGGGTCGGCATCGACGAGCTGCAGCTGGTCGGCCACTACGGCGTGCAGCCGCGTTTTTCCGACGGCCACGACAGCGGCATCTTTTCGTGGGACTACCTGTACCGGCTCGGCCGCGATCAGCAGGCCTTGTGGCAGCGCTACGAGCAGCGGCTGGCCGCTGCCGGGCTGGACCGCGACGCGCCGATGATCGCGCCCGCGGCAGCACGGTCCTGCGGGCATTGACAGCGACAACGAGGGCCAAGCAGTGAGCCAGACCCATTTCGGCTTCGAGACGGTGGACGAGACGCAAAAGGCCGAGCGCGTGCGCGGCGTGTTCGATTCGGTGGCGTCCAAGTACGACCTGATGAACGACCTGATGTCGCTGGGCGCGCACCGCGCCTGGAAGGCCTATGCGGTCGGCGTGGCCAACGTGCGCCCCGGCGACAAGGTGCTGGACATCGCCGCCGGCACCGGCGACCTGACGCGCGCCTTCGCACGCCGCGCCGGACGCAGCGGGCTGGTGGTGCACACCGACATCAACGAAGCGATGCTGCGCGCCGGACGCGACCGGCTGCTCGACGAAGGGCTGCTGCTGCCCAGCGTGGCCTGCGATGCCGAGCAGCTGCCCTTTGCCAGCGAGCGTTTCGACCTGGTCAGCGTCGCCTTCGGGCTGCGCAACATGACGCACAAGGAGCGCGCGCTGGCCGAGATGTGCCGCGTGCTGCGCCCGGGCGGGCGGCTGCTGGTGCTGGAGTTCTCGCAGGTGGCCGAGCCGCTGCGCAAGCCCTACGACTGGTATTCGTTCAACGTGCTGCCGCGGCTGGGGCGGCTGGTCACCGGCGACGGCGACAGCTACCGCTACCTGGCCGAGTCGATCCGCATGCATCCGAGCGCGCCCGAGCTGAAGGCAATGATGCAAGCCGCCGGCTTCGGCCATGTCGACGTGCACAAGCTCACGGCTGGCGTGGTCGCGCTGCATCTGGGCATCAAGTGCTGAGGCCGATCCGCCGCTGCCGGCGGCAGGGCACGCATAAACTGCCGGCCCCTTGTTGCTGTGCAGGCCGATGACCGCCATGCGAAACCCGCCGAACCCAGCCCCGCGCCGCATCGCCGCGGCCGGCGCGCTTGCTGCTGCCGTGCTGGCACTGGCGGCATGCGAGAACAAGACCACCCCTGCTGCAGCGCCGATGGCGGCCAAGGTCAACGACGACGTGATCACCGTGCAGCAGCTCGAGCACGTGCTGCAGCAGCAGCGCGGTCTCAAGCCCGAGCACACCGATGCCGCATCGCGGCTGGTGCTGCACCGGCTGGTCGACCAGCAGCTCGCGGTGCAGCAGGCGCAACGGCTCGAGCTCGAGCGCGACCCGCGCGTGGCGCAGCAGCTCGACGCCGCGCGGCGCGAGGTGCTGGCGCGCGCGTACCTCGACAAGACCGGCGAGGCCGCGGCCAAGCCCAGCGCCGACGACGTGGCGCGCTACTACGGCGAGAACCCGGCGCTGTTCGCGCAGCGGCGCATCTACAACCTGCAGGAGTTCCAGATCGAGGCCAGGCCCGAGCAGGTGGCCGCGCTGAAGGAGCAGCTCGCGCAGCTGAAGAACATCAACCAGTTCGTCGACTACCTCAAGGAGAACCAGTTGCGTTTCAGCGGCGCGCAGGCGGTGCGCGGTGCCGAGCAGCTGCCGATCGCCAGCCTGGGTGCGTTCGCGGCGATGAACGACGGCCAGGCCGTGCTCAACGCGACGCCCGGCGGTGCGCAGCTGATCGTGCTGGCCGGCTCGCGGGCGCAGCCGGTGACGCTGCAGCAGGCGACGCCGGCGATCGAGCAGTTCTTGCTGAATGCCCGCAAGCGCGAGCTGGTTGCCGCGCAGTTGAAGTCGCTGCGCGAGGGCGCACGCATCGAGTACGCCAGCGCCTACGCCGACGCGGCCAGCGCCGCCGCCGGCGCAGCCAGCACGGCGGCGCCGGCCTTCGCCCCTGCGACATCGGAGGAGGCCAGCGCGCCGCGGTGAAAGACCGCACCGCGCCACGCCGATGTGGCGCGCGGTGTGGCGTTTGACGCGGCAGCGGCGCCTTCGGTGCCGGGATAATCCGCCGTCTGGGCTTGGCCTGTCCGCAACTGCGGCAACGCGCGTTGCCGGTTTCCCCCATGAAGATCTTGCTCACCGGCGCGGCCGGTTTCATCGGTATGCACGTGTCGCAGTTGCTGCTGGCGCGCGGCGACACCGTGGTCGGCCTGGACAACCTGAACGACTACTACAGCGTGCAGCTCAAGCGCGACCGGCTCGCGCGCCTGACTGCCTTGCCGGGCTTTCGCTTCGTGCAGCTGGACGTGGCTGACCGCGAAGGCATGGCCGCGCTGTTCGAGCGCGAGCGCTTCGACCGCGTTGTGCATCTGGCGGCGCAGGCCGGGGTGCGTTATTCGCTGGTGAACCCGCACGCCTACATCGACAGCAACGTCGTCGGCTTCATGAACGTGCTCGAGGGTTGCCGCCACACGCAGGTGGCGCACCTGGCGTACGCGTCCAGCTCGAGCGTGTACGGCGGCAACACGAAGATGCCGTTTTCCGAGCACCACAACATCGACCACCCGGTCAGCATGTACGCGGCGACGAAGAAGGCCAACGAGCTGATGGCGCACACCTACAGCCACCTGTTCGGCCTGCCGACCACCGGCTTGCGCTTCTTCACCGTGTACGGCCCCTGGGGCCGGCCCGACATGGCGCTGTTCCTGTTCACCAAGGCGATGCTCGAGGGCCGCGCGATCGACGTGTTCAACCACGGCCGCATGGTGCGCGACTTCACCTACATCGACGATATCGCCGAGGGCGTGGTGCGCGTGCTCGACCGCGTGGCGGCGCCCGACCCCGCTTTCGATGCCCCCGCGCCCGACCCGGCGCGCAGCAACGCGCCGTACCGCGTGTTCAACATCGGCAACCACGACCCGGTGCCGCTGATGGCCTTCATCGAAGCCATCGAGCAGGCCTTGGGCAAGACCGCGCAGAAGAACTTCCTGCCGCTGCAGGACGGCGACGTGCCGGCCACCCACGCCGATGTGGCCGAACTGGCCGAGTGGACCGGCTTCAAGCCCGCCACCGCGGTGGCCGACGGCGTCGCGCGCTTCGTGAGCTGGTACCGCGGCTACTACAACGCTTGAGCGCAACCTTCAGGGAATCGAATCACATGACCACGATCGCCGTCATCGGCCTGGGCTACGTCGGGCTGCCGCTCGCGGTGGAGTTCGGCAAGCAGCACGACACGCTGGGCTTCGACCTCGCCGCCGACAAGGTGGCCGCGTACGCCAAGCACGTCGACCCCACCGGCGAGGTCAGCAGCGCCGACCTGCGCGCGGCCACCCGGCTGCGCTGCAGCACCGACCCGGCCGTGATCGGCCAGGCCGACTTCATCGTCGTGGCCGTGCCCACGCCGGTGGACGACGCGCACCAGCCCGACTTCACGCCACTGGTCAAGTCGTCCGAGACCGTGGGCAAGCACCTGAAGCGCGGCGCCACCGTGGTGTTCGAGTCCACCGTCTACCCCGGCGCGACCGAAGAGGTGTGCATCCCGATCATCGAGCAGCACTCGGGGCTGAAGTGGAAGCGCGACTTCTTCGTCGGCTACAGCCCCGAGCGCATCAACCCCGGAGACAAGGAGCGCACCGTCACCAAGATCGTCAAGGTGGTGTCGGGCGACACCCCCGAGACGCTGCAGCGCGTGGCCGAGGTCTACGGCTCGGTCATCAGCGCCGGGGTCTACAAGGCCAGCAGCATCAAGGTCGCCGAGGCCGCCAAGGTGATCGAGAACACGCAGCGCGACCTGAACATCGCGTTGATGAACGAGCTGTCGCTGATCTTCCACCGCATCGGCATCGACACCCTCGAGGTGCTGAAGGCGGCCGGCACCAAGTGGAACTTCCTGCCGTTTCGCCCCGGCCTGGTCGGCGGCCACTGCATCGGCGTCGACCCGTACTACCTGACGCACAAGGCCGAGATGCTGGGTTACACGCCGCAGGTCATCCTGGCCGGGCGGCGTATCAACGACGGCATGGGCAAGTACATCGCCGAGCAGACGGTCAAGCAGATGATCGCGGGCGACCTGTCGGTGAAGGGGGTGCCGATCATCGTGCTGGGCATGACCTTCAAGGAGAACTGCCCGGACATCCGCAACAGCAAGGTGATCGACGTGGTGCGCGAGCTGCAAAGCTACGGCGCCGACGTGCGCGTGCACGACCCGCTGGCCGATTCGGCCGAGTGCGAGCACGAGTACGGCGTCGCGCTCACCGCCTGGGACGATCTGCCGCAGGCCGCGGCCATCGTGGCCGCGGTGTCGCACAGCGCCTACGCCGAGATGGGCGTGGCCGGCGTGCTGAGCAAGCTACGCCCGGGCGGCGTCTTCGTCGACGTCAAGAGCGCCTACGACCCGGCCGCGCTGCAAGCCGCCGGGGTGCACGTCTGGAGGCTGTAGCGCAGCCGCCAGCGGCTGTGTGTCCCTGAGCGATGGATCGCCCTGCCGGCCGCGAAGCCGGGGCCGCCGGATCGCGGCGGCGCGCATGACCCAGCGCAAGCTGGTGCGTTCGTCCGGCTCGTCCGGCTGCGTCGCGTCAATCGCCGCGGCGGCGCGCCCGGGCACACTGGCGCTGACCGCCGATCGCTTCGGCGACGAAGGAGTCTTCTTATGCGCACGCCCGCCGCGGCACTGATCGTCATGGCTGGACTGGGACTGGCCAACGCCTGCGCGGCGCAGGCCAGCTACAAGATCGACCCCGATCACACCAACGCGACCTTCGCCATCGATCACCACGGCGCGTCGGTCAACCGCGCACGCTTCGACGAGGTCTCGGGCACCGTGAGCTTCGACAAGGCGGCGCGCAGCGGCGCGGTCGACATCACGGTGCAGGTGCGCAGCGTGTACAGCGGCTCCAAGGGCTTCGATCAGCACTTGCTGGCGCCCGACCTGTTCGATGTCGCCGCCCATCCCACGATGCGCTTCGTCTCCGAGCGTTTGGTCTTCGACGGCGATCGGCTGATCGAGGTGCCCGGGCAGCTCACCTTGCGCGGGCAGACCCACCCGGTCACCTTGAAGGCCAACCAGTTCACCTGCTATGCCAACCGTCGCGCCAAGACCGAGGCCTGCGGCGGCGACTTCGAAGCCGTGATCGACCGCACCCGGTGGGGCATGAACTACATGGTGGATGCCGGCATGCCCAGGACCGTGAAGATCACCGCCACGATCGAAGCCTTCAAGCAGCCGCAGTAGGCGCCGCCCCGGCACGGCAGCCCAGAAGCAGGCGGTGTACCGGCGCACGCCGGCAGCCGCTGCCGGGCCGGCCCGCTTCGCTGCCGTGCGCGCCCGACGTTACAGTGCCGTGATGGCGCAGCGCTCGTGGCTCATCGACGGACTCAAGGTCGGCGCCTCGCAGCTGATCGTGCTGCATCACCTCGCGCGTTATGCGCCGATGGCCGAACTGGTGGCGCCCGATTGGCCCAGGCTGAGTGCGTGGCTGGCTGATGAAGCGCGCTACGTGGTGCAGCTGTTCCTGGTGGTCGGCGGCTTTCTCGCCGCGCAGGGCCTGGCGCAGCGCGAGCACGGCCTGATGCGGCTGCTGCTGCAGCGCGCCGTGCGCCTGGTGCCGATGCTGGCGGTGGCGTTGCTGGCGGTGCTGCTGTCCAGCGCGTGGCTGCCGGCGGGGCGCTGGCCCGATTGGGTCAGCCCCTGGCCCAGCGCGGGCGTGCTGGCCGCGCACCTGCTGCTGCTGCAGGATGTGCTGGGCATCGATTCGCTGTCGGCCGGCGCGTGGTACGTGGCGATCGATCTGCAGTGTTATGCGTTGCTGGCGGCCGGCGCGGTGCTGCTGCACCGCCACCCCGAGCGGCCGCTGTGGCAGTCGCCGCTGCCCTGGGCGGTGGCGGCGCTGACGCTGGCTTCGATCGCCTGGTTCAACCGCAACGCCGCGTTCGAGGCCTGGGCGCCGTACTTCTTCGGCGCCTATGGGCTTGGCGCGTTGGCCGCCTGGGCTCGGCGCTCGCGCGCGCTGGCGCTGCTGTTCACGCTGGTTTGCGTGGTGCAACTGGCGCTGGCGTGGTTCGAGCCGCGGCCGCGCGGCGTGGCCGCCTGTCTGACTGCCGCCGCGCTGCTGACGCTGGCCTCGCGCCGGGCCACGATCGGCGGGTGCACGCGCTGGCTGGCGGATGCAGCCGATGCCTGCTACGGCGTGTTCGTCATCCACTACGCGGTCATCGTCGCGGCCACCGCGCTGTGGCTGCGTCTCGATCTGCGCTCGGTACCCGCCGCGTACGGCCTGCTGCTGCTCGCCTGGGCAGCCAGCCTGGCGGCAGGCGCAGCGCTGCACCAGCGCGTCGGTGTGCCGCTGTCGCGCGTGCCCTGGGCGCGCCTGCCGCGTGTTGGCGCGACCTGAGCGGGGCGAGGACCAGCACCGCGCCGCCAGCACCGGCCAGGAGCCTTGGGCGCGGCTGCTCGAGCGCGTCGTGCGCAGCGGCTGCATGGCGCGGCGCACGCCGCGTTTTCACCGATGGCCGAGGGGGGTTTTGCGTCGAAACTTTGCGCGCGGCGCAATTCAAGAACTAGGGATGCCGCCATGAGGCCAGTCACCGAAACGCTTCAGGTCGACGCCGCCGTGCTCAGCGCGGCGGGCGCGGCGGCCTTTGCTGCCGCCGGCTGCAGCAGCGGTGAAGCAGCCACAGTGGCGCACGCCCTGGTCGAGGCCAACCTGTTCGGCCACGACTCGCACGGCATCGGCCTGCTGCCGCGCTACGTGGCCAACCTGCAGCAAGGCATCGCGCGCGCCGGGCAGTCGGTGCGCATCGTTGCCGACCACGGCGCGCTGATCGGCCTGGACGGCGGCTGCGGCTTCGGCCAGGTACTGGGCGAGCAGGCGATGGCGCTGGCCATCGAGCGCGCCCGCGCGGGTGGCGTGTGCGTGGTCGGTCTGGCCAACGCGCACCATCTGGCGCGCATCGGCCGCTGGGCCGAGCTGTGCGCTGCCGAAGGCTTTGCCTCGGTGCACTTCGTCAACGTGTTGTCGCGCCCGCTGGTGGCGCCGTGGGGCGGCAGCGATGCGCGGCTGGCGACCGACCCGTTCTGTGTCGGCGTGCCGCACGAACCGCATCCGCTGATCCTGGACTTCGCCACCAGCATGGCGGCGATGGGCAAGGCCGACGTCGCGCTGGCCGCCGGCAAGCCGATGGCCGACGGCTTGCTGATGGACGCGGCGGGGCGCCCGAGCACCGACCCGGCGGTGATGTTCGGCGAGCCGCCAGGCGCGCTGCTGCCCTTCGGCCAGCACAAGGGCTTCGCGCTGGCGGTGATGTGCGAGCTGCTCGGCGGCGCGCTGTCGGGCGGCCAGGTGCAGCACTGCAATCCGCCGCACAACCCGATGCGCAACAACATGCTGTCGATCGTGTTCGCGCCCGACAAGCTGGTCACGCGCGAAGCGCTGGCGCGCCAGGTCGGCGAGCTCGCGGCTTGGCTGCGCGGCTCGCCGCTGGCACCGGGCGCGAGCGGCATCTTCCTGCCGGGCGAGCCCGAGCGGCTGAGCGCGGCGCAACGTTCGCGCCACGGCATCCCGCTGCCGCGGCGCACCGTCGATGCGCTGGCAGCCTGCGCGCGCGGCCTGGGCGTGGCGGCCTTCGACGCACTCGCTGCCGATGCGCGGTGGCGCAGCGAAGGAGCGCGGCCATGACGGCGCGGCCGCTGCGATGCAAGAGCCGGTAGCCAGCGCCCCGGCCGAGGTTGGCGCCGGCTTCGGCCCGGCCGGGCGCGTGCTGCTGGCGACCTGCAAGCTGCTGGCGATCATCGGCGGGCTGGTCTTCGTCGCGCTGGTGGTGATGTCGCTGGTCTCGATCACCGGGCGCAAGTTGTTCTCGGCGCCGGTGCCCGGCGATGTCGAGGTGCTGCAGATGTGTGCGGCGGCGGCTTCCGCCTGCTTCTTCGCCTACTGCCACCTCGCCCACGGCGACGTCAAGGTCGACTTCTTCACCCACCATCTGCCCGCCGCCAAGGTCGCGGCGTTGGACGCCTTCGGCTCGCTGCTGGTGGGCCTGTTCGGTGCGCTGCTGGCCTGGCGCACGGCGGCTGGCGCGTTGAGCGTCAAGGAGGCCGGCGAGACCTCGGCGATCCTCGGCTGGCCGGTGTGGATCGCGCAAGGGCTGATGGTGCCCGGCTTTGCGCTGCTGGCACTGGCCGGCTTCTACATGGTGGGGGTGCAGCTGCGCACGATTTCGGCGGCACGCGCGAAAGCGAGGGCCACACGGTGAGCGGCACCACCGTCGGCTTCGCCATCTTCGCGGTGATGCTGGCGCTGATGGTGGTGCGCGTGCCGATCGGCATCGCGATGTTCAGCGTCGGCGCCGGCGGCTACCTGTACCTGACCGGCAACCCCAACGGCTTGCTCGCCTCGCTGAAGAACCTGGGCTACGCGCGGCTGTCCAACTACGACCTGATCGTGATTCCGCTGTTCCTGCTGATGGGGCAGTTCGCGACCCACGGCGGGCTGTCGAAGTCGCTGTTCCGCTGCGTGTCGGCCTTCCTCGGCCACCGCAAGGGCGGCGTGGCGATGGCGTCGATCGGTGCCTGCGCCGGCTTCGGCGCGATCTGCGGCTCGTCGCTGGCCACCGCCGCGACGATGGGCCAGGTGGCGCTGCCCGAGCTGCGCCGCTTCGGTTATTCGGGCGCACTGGCCACCGGCGCGCTGGCTGCCGGTGGCACGCTGGGCATCATGATCCCGCCGTCGGTGCCGCTGGTGGTCTACGCCATCCTGACGCAAGAGTCGATCGGCAAGCTGTTCATGGCGGCGGTGCTGCCCGGCATCATCGCGATGCTGGGCTACATGCTGGTGGTGCGCCTCATCGTCGGC
>CALBTN010000281.1 GCA_937967345.1 uncultured Rubrivivax sp.
GCGCTGGAGGACCCGGCGCGCCTGCTGTTCGACATCTGAGGCTCCTGGCTGCCGCGTTGCCGCGATGAGCCTGGTCGACGAGCTGGCGCGTCTGGAAGAGATGCGCGCGCGCGGCACGCTGTCCGAGGACGACTTCCAGCGTGCCAAGCAGCGGCTGATCGCCGCCGACACGGCGCAGCCGGCCGCCGACGGCCCTGCCTTGAACCGGCTGCGACGCAGCCGCACCGACAAGTGGCTGGGCGGCGTGTGCGCCGGCATCGCCCGCGTCTCGGGCATCGACACCTGGATCTGGCGGCTGCTGTTCGCGCTGCTGTTCGTCTTCGCCGGCAGCGGGTTGCTGGTCTACCTGCTGCTGTGGATCTTCGTGCCGCTCGAATGAGCGCGTTCAACCTCGAGTCAACACCATGTCCAACAAGACTTTCGATGTCGTCGTCATCGGCGGCGGCCCCGGCGGCTACATCGCGGCGATCCGCGCCGCGCAACTGGGCCTGAACACCGCCTGCATCGACGAGTGGAAGAACGCCGCCGGTGGCCCCGCGCCCGGCGGCACCTGCACCAACGTCGGCTGCATCCCGAGCAAGGCGCTGCTGCAGTCGAGCGAGCATTTCGAGCACGCCGGGCACGGCTTCGCCGAACACGGCATCGGCTTGAGCAACCTGAGCATCGACGTGGCGAAGATGGTTTCGCGCAAGGACCAGGTGGTCAAGCAGAACAACGACGGCATCCTGTACCTGCTGAAGAAGAACAAGGTCAGCTTCTTCCACGGCCGCGGCTCCTTCGTCAAGGCGGCCGACGGCGGCTACGAGATCGCCGTGGCCGGCGCCAAGGCCGACACGCTGAATGCGCGCCATGTGATCGTCGCCACCGGCTCGAACCCGCGCGCCTTGCCCGGCGCCGAGTTCGACGAGGAGCGCATCCTGTCCAACGACGGTGCACTGCGCATCGGCGCGGTGCCCAAGACGCTGGGTGTGATCGGCGCCGGTGTCATCGGGCTGGAGATGGGTTCGGTGTGGCGCCGGCTGGGCGCGCAGGTCACGGTGCTGGAGGCGCTGCCCGCCTTCCTGGGTGCGGCCGACGCCCAGGTCGCCAAGGAGGCGCACAAGCTGCTGAGCAAGCAGGGCCTGAAGATCCACCTCGGCGTGAAGATCAGCCAGGTCAAGACCGGCAAGAAGGGCGTGAGCGTCGCTTACGCCGATGCCGCCGGCGCCGAGCACACGCTGGAGTGCGACAAGCTGATCGTCTCGATCGGCCGCGTGCCCAACACCATCGGCTTGAACGCCGAAGGCGTAGGGCTGAAGCTGGACGAGCGCGGCTTCGTCGCGGTTGACGACGCCTGCCGTACCAACCTGCCCGGCGTGTGGGCGGTGGGCGACGTGGTGCGCGGGCCGATGCTCGCGCACAAGGCCGAAGAAGAAGGCGTGGCCGTGGCCGAGCGCATCGCCGGCCAGCACGGGCATGTCAACTTCAACACCATCCCGTGGGTGATCTACACCAGCCCGGAGATCGCCTGGGTCGGCCAGACCGAAGAGCAACTGAAGGCCGCGGGCCGCGCCTACCGTGCCGGCAGCTTCCCGTTCATGGCCAACGGCCGTGCGCGCGCGCTGGGCGACACCAATGGCTTCGTCAAGATCCTGGCCGATGCCGCCAGCGACGAGATCCTGGGTGTGCACATCATCGGGCCGATGGCCAGCGAGCTGATCGCCGAGGCCGTGGTGGCGATGGAGTTCAAGGCCAGCTCGGAAGACATCGCGCGCATCTGCCACGCGCATCCTTCGTTGAGCGAGGCGACCAAGGAAGCGGCGCTGGCCGTCGACAAGCGCACGCTGAACTTCTGAGCTTCGCCCGTCGGCCATGGGCGTACGCGAGCTGTACGAACGTACGCTCACCGAGCGCGGCTACCGCAGCGACGAGGCGCAGCTGCGCGCGATCGACGCGCTCGAGCGCTGCGAGAACGACTGGATCGCCTACCTGCGCCGGCGCGGCAATGCGCTGGCCAAGATGATCAACCGCCCGCCGATCCCGCGCGGCGTGTACATGGTCGGCGGCGTCGGCCGCGGCAAGAGCTTCCTGATGGACTGCTTCTTCCAGTCGGTGCCGCTGAAGCGCAAGACGCGGCTGCACTTCCACGAGTTCATGCGCGAGGTGCACCGCGAGCTGCATGAGTTGCGCGGCACCGCCGATCCGCTCGACGAGCTGGGTCAGCGCATCGCGCGGCGCTACCGGCTGATCTGCTTCGACGAGTTCCACATCGCCGACGTCACCGACGCGATGATCCTGCACCGGCTGCTGGAGTCGATGTTCGCGCACCGCGTGAGCATGGTCACGACCTCGAACTTCACGCCAGACGGCCTGTACCCGAACGGGCTGCACCGCGACCGCATCCTGCCGGCGATCGAGCTGCTGAAGCAGCACATGCAGGTGATCGATGTCGACGCCGGCGTCGACTACCGGCAGCGCACGCTCGACCACGTGAAGGTCTACCACACGCCGCTCGGGCCCGAGGCCGACGCGTCGATGCTCGCCAGCTTCAACGAGCTGGCCGAGGTGCGCGACGAGGACCCCACGCTGCACATCGAGCAGCGCGAGCTGCACGCGCGGCGCCGCGCCGGCGGCGTGGTCTGGTTCGACTTCTCGCAGCTGTGCGGCGGGCCGCGCTCGCAGAACGACTATCTGGAGCTGGCCTCGCGCTTTCACACCGTGCTGCTATCGGGCGTGCCGGCGATGTCGCCGCGGCTGGCCAGCGAGGCGCGGCGCTTCACCTGGCTGGTCGACGTGCTTTACGACCGGCGCGTGAAACTGATCCTGTCGGCCGCGGTCGAACCCGAGATGCTTTATACCGAGGGTCCGCTGTGCCACGAGTTTCCGCGTACCGCGTCGCGGCTGCAGGAGATGCAGACCGCCGCCTACCTGGCGCTGACGCGGCGCGCGGTGGACACCGCGTTGACATGATCGTTCGCCTGCGCGCGGCTGACACGGCGATCGGGTCGAAGCCGGCGGCGCAGGCCTGGCGGGCTGGGCGGTGTGCGCGGCCGACGGCGCCGCCGCGTCCTGGGGGGCGGCGATGAAGCCGCAGTTGATTGCCTGCGCCGCGCTGCTGGGGTTGCAGCTGCTGGGTGCGGGTGCTGCCTGCGCTGCCGAATCGGCTGAAGCCCGCGCCGAGCGGCGCGACATTGCCGCTGAGCGGGCCGCCGTCGAAGCGCAGACCAAGACCGCCGAAGCGCATTGCCGCAGCCAGTTCGCGGTGTCCGGCTGTCTGGCCGACGTCCAGGCGCGGCGGCGTTCGGCCCTGGCGAAGCTGCACGAGCGCGAACTCGCGCTGGACGAGGCCGAGCGCCAGGCCGACGCGCAAGAGCGGGATCGGCGCATCCAGGCCAAGCGCGAACAGGCCGCCGCGAAGCAGCCGTTGGCGAAAAAGCCGCCAGCGCCGCGCGCGGCGCCGGCGGCGGCCAGCGCGCCGCCGGTCATCGAGCGCGTGCGCAAGCCATCGAAGACCGCCGACGACCCTGCCGAGGCAGCGCAACGTGTCGCGCAGCAGCGTCAGCGTGCGAACGAGGCGGCCGAGCACCGCAAGCAGGTCGAGCAGCGCAACGCCGAGCGTGCGGCGCGCGGCAAGACGGCGCAGCCGCTGCCGGTGCCGTCGGCCGCCAGCGTCGCCGCCATCGCCAGCGCGCCGGCGCGCTGATGCTTGGCGGGAGCGCGCGCTGCGCGCAGCGGCCGGTTGGACTCAGCCCAGCGCGTCGATGCGCAGGATCGCCAGCGACAGGTTGTCGCCGCCGCTGCGCGCGCGCTGGCGCGCCTTGTTGACCAGCATCTCGCTGGCTTCGCGCGGCGGCAGCGCGTTCACTACCGCACCCAGCTCGCGCGCATCGAAGTAGTGCCACAGGCCGTCGCTGCAGGCCAGCAGCGTGTCGCCGAAGGCCAGCCGGTCGACCTGCGCGATGCACATCGGCGGATCCTGGTGGGTGCCCAGGCAGCCGGTCAGCAGGTTGCCCTGAGGGTGGCCGAGGGCCTCTTCTTCGGTCAGGCGGCCTTCGTCGACCAGGCGCTGCACGAACGAATGGTCGACCGTGCGCGACACCAGCTGCGGCCCGCGGAAGTGGTACACGCGCGAATCGCCGGCATGCGCGATCGCGCCGCGCAGCGTCGGGTCGACCAGAAAAGCGGCCAGCGTGCTGTGCGGTTCTTCCTCGGCGGTGAGCGCGGTCAGCTTGATCATCAGGTGCGCTTCGGTCACGAGCTGGCGCAGCATCGCGGCGCCGTCGTCGCGTGACGGCACGTAGCGCTCGAACAGCTGCTGCGCGGTCAGCATCACCTGGTCGGCCGCCTTGCGCCCGCCGCTCTTGCCGCCCATGCCATCGGCCACCACGCCCAGCGCACACCCGGGAACCCGGGCGTGGGTCAGCAACTCGACCTGGTCTTGCTGGTAGGTGCGGTCGCCGCGATGCAACCCGGTGGCTGCAGCGATGCGAAACGCCTGTGCTGGTGCATTCATTGCCATGAATATAAACTCGGCCCCCATGACGCAGACCCCGCAAATCGATGACAACTTGCACTCGGTGCAGCGTCGCTTGATCGAGCTGCGCATCGAGCATGCGGATCTGGACGACATGATCGACCGCTTGGCGCTGACGCTGCCGCATGACGATCTGTCGCTGCGGCGCTTGAAGAAGCGCCGGCTGGCGTTGCGCGATCAGATCTCGCGTCTGGAACTGGAGCTCGATCCTCCGTCCCCCGCCTGAGCATGCGCGGCGGCGACACGCTGGCGCCGCTGGCCGAGCGCGTGGCGCTGGCGTTCTCGCGCTGGGGCCCGCTCGTCCGCCATGACCCGGCGTTGATGCCGCGCGAGGCACAGCAGCACCTTGCCGCGCAGGTGGCGCTGGCCATCGAGCAGCGTGGCGCCCTGGTCGCCGAGGCCGGCACCGGGGTCGGCAAGACCTTTGCGTACCTGGTGCCGCTGCTGCTGTCAGGGCGGCGGGGCTTGGTCAGCACCGCCACCAAGAGCCTGCAGGACCAGTTGTTCCTGCGCGATCTGCCGCGCTTGTGCGAGGCGCTCGAGCTGCCGCTGCGGCTGGCGCTGCTGAAGGGACGATCCAGCTACCTGTGCCTGCAGCGGCTGCAGCACGCGCGCGACGGCGACGAAGCGCTCGACCGCTGGACTGCCCGCGCGCTGGCGCGGATCGAGACCTGGGCGCACAGCACCCGCAGCGGCGATCTGGCCGAGGTCGACGGCCTGGACGAGCGCTCGCCGGTGCTGGCGATGGTCAGCTCCACACGCGACAACTGCCTGGGCGGCGAGTGCCCGCAGTTCAGGGCCTGCCACCTGATGCGCGCGCGCCGCGACGCGATGGCGGCCGACCTGGTGGTGGTCAACCACCATCTGTTCTTCGCCGACGTCGCGCTGCGCGATGGCGGCGTGGCCGAACTGCTGCCGACCGTCGAGGCGGCGGTGTTCGACGAAGCGCACCAGTTGGTGGAAACCGGCGTGCAGTTCCTGGGCCGCACCCTGGGCAGTGCTCAGTTGCTGGAGTTGTCGCGCGACCTGCTGGCCATCGGGCTGCAACAGGCGCGCGGGCTGCGCGATTGGACATCGCTGGCGCACGCGCTCGAGCAGTCGGCGCGACAGCTTCGGCTGTGCTGCGGCGGGCTGGGTGGCCTGGCGCGTGGCGGCACCCTCAAGCTGCGCTGGGACGATGCGGTGCGCGCCGACGGCTGGGCGGGGGCGCTGCCGGCGGTGGCCGAGGCGGCACAGGCCGCGGTGGCGGCGCTGGACGCGCTGCAGCCGATCGGGCCGGACTTCGTGCGCCTGACGCAGCGGGCGCAGGCGCTGGCGCAGCTGGCCCACGACTTCGTGCAGCCGGCCGGCGTCGAGCGCATCCGCTGGATCGACGTGTCGGCACAGCACGCGCGGCTGGTCGAGTCGCCGCTGGACATCGGCGAGATGCTCGGTGCACAGCGCCGCGCCGCGCCAAAGGCGTGGATCTTCACCTCGGCCACGCTCGGCGACGACGACAAGCTGAGCTGGTTCACCTCGGCCACGGGCCTGGGCGATGCCGCCACGCTGCGCGTGGGCAGCCCGTTCGACTACGCCGCGCATGCCCGGCTGTGGGTGCCGCTGCCGTTTGCGAAGCCCAACGAGGCCGGCCACGCGGCGGCTGTGGGTGCGCTGGCCGCGCGCTGCGCGCAAGCGCTGGGCGGGCGCTGCTTCGTGCTGACGACCACGCTGCGCGCGTTGCCGTTGATCGCCGAGAGCCTGCGTGAAGCGCTGCGCCAAGAATCGCTTCAGCTGGAGCTGCTGGTGCAGGGCAGCCAGCCCAAGCGCGCGCTGCTGCAGCGTTACGGCCACGGGCGCGGCTGCGTGCTCGTCGGCTCCTACAGCTTCTGGGAAGGCATCGACGTGCCCGGCGACGCGTTGCAGTGCGTGATCATCGACAAGCTGCCGTTCCCGCCGCCCAACGACCCGTTGGTGCAGGCGCGGGTGAAGAAGATCGAAGCGCGCGGCGGCAACGCCTTCACCGAATACTTCGTCGCCGAAGCCGCGGTGGCATTGAAGCAAGGCGCCGGGCGCCTGATCCGCAGCGAGACCGACCGCGGCCTGCTCGTCGTTTGCGACCCGCGGCTGCGCCAGATGAACTACGGCGCCAGGCTGCGCGCCGCGCTGCCGCCGATGGCCGAGGCGGCCGGCGAGGCCGAGGCCTTCGCCTGGCTTGCCGAGCTGGCGGCCGCGCACCCGCCCGGCTGAACCTCACCCACCCATGGCCGCGCCGCGGCGGCTGGCAGCCTCAGCTCCAGCTCAGTTCCAGATGTGCCACCACGATTTGCCGGCCCGGCGCATGTCTTGCTCGGTCAGCTTGCTGTTGGGGAAGTTCATCTTGTACACGCGCTGCGCGTCGTCGCGCAGATCGACCAGCCCCAGCCGGTCGTAGCTGCGCACCATGATGAACAGCGCCGCTTCGGTGGCCGGCGTGCCGTCGAAGTCGATCACCGCTTGCTGTGCGCGGTTGGCCGCGGCCACGTAGGCGCCGCGGCGGAAGTAGTAGCGCGCGACGTGCAGTTCGTACTCGGCCAGCGTGTTGACGATGTAGTCCATGCGCAGCCGCGCGTCCTCGGCGTAGGCCGAATCCGGGAACTGCGCCACCAACTGCTTGAAGGCCTGATAGGCATCGCGCGACGCCTTCGAATCGCGTTCGGACAAGTCCTGCCCGGCCAGGCTGCCCATCACGCCGATGTCGTCGTTGAAGTTGATCACGCCGCGCAGGTACAGCGCGTAGTCCAGC
Organism: uncultured Rubrivivax sp.; assembly: GCA_937967345.1. Lineage (GTDB taxonomy): Bacteria > Pseudomonadota > Gammaproteobacteria > Burkholderiales > Burkholderiaceae_C > Rubrivivax. The sequence goes on from CALBTN010000281.1 coordinate 7,275, forward strand.
GCCGGGCTCGATGGGTTGAGCTTGATGAAGCGGTCGATCGCGGCCAGCGCCTGCGCGCGCTCGCCGCTGCGCCAGTAGGCGTAGGCCAGGTCGATCTGCGCCTGCTGCGCGAGGATGGTGCCGGCGGCGCGGCCCTCGACGCGCTCGAGCGACTTGATCGCGCTTTCCCAGGCGCCGGCGTTCATGTCGTCCTTGGCGTCTGCATACAATTGTTCGACGCCCGGGGGGATGCTCGATCCCGATGCGCTGCCTTGCTGCTGCGCGACTGCGGGGGGTTCCTTGGGCTTGGTGCTGCACCCGACAAGCACCAGGCTCGCCATCAAGAGGCCCGCGCCCAGGCGCCGAAGATGAAAGACGGTCATTGACATGGCGGCACCGGTGGCACCAGCGGCTGCGGCTATCGAGGACGCTGCGGATTATAGGGAGCGGCTCCCGGGCGGCGGCGTGGCCGAGGCCGACGAGGGCTTCGAGCTGCGCGAGGCCCGGGTCGATGCCGCACTGCATGGCACGCGGCTGGACAAGGCCCTGGTCACGCTGGCGGGCGAGTTCTCGCGCAGCCATCTGCAATCGCTGATTGAACGCGGCCATGCGCGCATCGACGGCCAGGTGGTGACGCTGGCCGCGCGCAAGCTGCGCGCCGGGCAACTGCTGCGGCTGGAACTGGTGCCCACCGAGGAGAGCCGCGCCTTTCGCGCGCAGCCGATGGCGCTGCAGATCGTGTTCGAGGACGAGCACCTGCTGGTGCTGGACAAGCCGGCGGGGCTGGTGGTGCACCCGGCCGCGGGCAACTGGTCGGGCACCTTGCTCAACGGCCTGCTCGCGCACCATGCCGGCGCGGCCGCGCTGCCGCGCGCCGGCATCGTGCACCGGCTCGACAAGGACACCTCGGGGCTGATGGTGGTGGGCAAGACCTTGGCCGCGGTCACTGCGCTGACCCGCGCGATCGCGGCGCGCGCGGTGCAGCGCCACTACCGTGCGCTGGTGCATGGCGCGCTCGGGTGGAACGAGCGTTGCATCGATGGGGCGATCGCCCGCGATCCGGCCTCGCGCCTGCGCATGGCGCTGGTCGCGGGCGGCAAGCCGGCGCGCACCGACGTGAGCTGCGTCGCGCGCAACGCCGGATTCAGCGCGGTGGCCTGCCGGCTGCATACCGGGCGTACGCACCAGATCCGTGTCCATCTGGCCTCGCTCGGGCACCCGTTGGTGGCCGACGCGCTGTACGGCGGCGCGCCCGCGCTGGGCATGCAGCGGCAGGCGCTGCACGCAGTGCAGCTGCGCTTGCTGCATCCGCACACGCTCGAGCCGCTGCACTTCGAAAGTGCGCCTGCGCCAGACTTCGCACACGCCTGGGCGCAGGTGGTGGAAGGTTGATGGCGCGGCGCTACAATGGCCGCCAACTGGCAGATGCCCCGGCGCCACGGCCGGGCCGCACCCACAGCCACCTGCCCATGAGGCGAGCCGACCACCGGTTCAACCGGCGGTGCCACAGTCGCACCGCCCATCTAGAGCACGTCGATGAATACACAGGATGCGAAACGCGTCCTCGAAACCGCACTGATCTGCGCGTCGGCGCCGTTGCCGCTGCGCGATCTGCTCGCGCTGTTCGACGAGCAGCTTGGCGCCGACACGTTGCGCAGCCTGCTCGACGAGCTGGCTGCCGACTGGCATGACCGCGGCTGCGAACTGGTGACGCTGGCGTCGGGCTGGCGCTTTCAGAGCCGCCCGGAAATGCGCGAGTACCTCGACCGGCTGCACCCCGAGAAGCCGCCACGCTACTCGCGCGCCGCGATGGAGACCTTGGCGATCATCGCCTACCGCCAGCCGGTGACGCGCGGCGACATCGAGGACATTCGAGGTGTCGGGGTGACCACGCAGATCATCAAGGCGCTGGAAGACCGCGGCTGGATCGAGACCATTGGCCACCGCGACAGCGTCGGCCGGCCCGCGCTGTACGCGACGACGCGCCACTTTCTCGACGACCTCGGCCTGAGCGGCCTGGACGGGCTGCCGGCGGTGTTCGCAGCCGAGACGGCCGCTGCCGACGCTGGCGATGCACCGTTGGGCCAGCCGTCGCTGCTCGATCCGGCCATCGACAGCCCAGCGTCCGACAGTTCTGGCGCCGATCAAGCTCTGGTCGACGATGCTTCGGTCGAGTGCGCGCCGGACCAAGGCATCGGCGCCGGCGACAGCTGCGTCGGGTCCGCCGCCCCAGACGCTGGCGCCGGCGATATTGCCATCGAACAACCGACTGCCGCGGCGCTCACCGAGGCCGCTTTGGAAACCGCGCCCACCCACGACGCCGCGATCGAGATCGAGGTCGAGATCGAATCCTTGGTTGCCACCCGCTCCGCGAACGCATGAACGTACAAGACACCGAACTGCCCGTGCCCGGCCCAAGCATGGCCGAGGTCGACGCACCCGCGGACGCCGCGCCCGCGGTGAAGCGCAAGCGGGCGCCGCGCAAGGCCGCCGCGACCGCGGCGGCGGCGCCGAGCGAAGCGGTGATGACGCTCGATGCGCCGCCGCCGGCCGCTGCGGGCGACTCGCCGCCGGCTGCAGCGGCCGTGTCCGGTGCAGCCGATGCGGCAGTCGTGACCGCAGCGGTTGCGCAGCGCGACGACGCGGCGCACGGCCCGGCAGTGCAGGGCGAGGTGTCACAGCTCGCAAGCGAGGTGCCGCAGCGCGCAGGCGTGGCATCGGCCGATGCCGGCGCGGCGTCGGACGCGGCCGCGTCGCAGCCCGACGAATCCGGCGCCGAGCGTGCCGGCGGCCGGCGCTCGCGCAACCGCCGGCGCGGCCGGCGTGGCAATGCCGGTGCCTCGGGCGAGGGCTTGCCCGCGGGCGACGGCACGGCCGCCGCGACCGCGGCGCTGCCCCAGCACCTGCCGCAGCCGCCGGTGGCCGAGGTGCTCGCCAGCGTGGTCTGCGGCGCTTATGACGACGACGAAGCGGCGAACGCAGCGCCGAGCGAC
>CALBTN010000282.1 GCA_937967345.1 uncultured Rubrivivax sp.
GCGCCAGCCGCACGAGCCGGTGCACTGGATGCGCGTGCCGGTGGAGCTGCTGGTGTTGGCCTGCATCGTGGTCGGCACGCTGCCGGCCTGGTCGATCGGCGCGGTGCTGGCCGTGGCCGCGCGGCCGGTGGTCGGCGGTGCGCTGCCCGAATACAGCCTGGCTGTGTGGCATGGCTTCAACGCGCCGCTGATCATGAGCCTGATCGCCACGCTCGGCGGCACGCTGATCTACCTGCGCCATCGCCGCACCTTCAAACGGCGCGGCCAGCGCGGCGCGTGGGGCCTGCGCGCGCTGGACGGCAAGCTGATGTTCGAGCGCTCGCAGGCCCGCGCCAGCGCCGCGGCGCGGCGCGGGCTGCGCTGGTGCGGCACGCGGCGGCTGCAGCCGCAGCTGCTGCTGCTGATCGTGGCGGCAGCGCTGGCCGGCGTGGGCTCGGCGCTGGTGGTGCCGCTGGCCTGGGGCGACCGGCCGCGCGTGCCGGTGACGCCCGAGTTCGTGCTGCTGTGGGTCGTGGGCAGCGCGTGCGCGATCGGTGCGGCGTGGCAGGCCAAGTTCCACCGGCTGGCGGCGCTGGCGCTGCTGAGCATGGCCGGGCTCGTGCTGTGCATCACCTTTGCCTGGTTCTCGGCACCGGACCTGGCACTGACCCAGCTGTCGGTCGAAGTGGTGACGATGGTGCTGTTCCTGCTCGGTCTGCGCTGGCTGCCCAAGCGGCTGGAGCAGGACGAGCCGCGCGCCACCCGGGCCAACGCGCCGCGCGCGTGGTGGCGCCGGCGGCGCGACCTGGCGGTCGCGCTGCTGAGCGGCACCGGGCTGGCGGCGCTGTCGTATGCGCTGCTGACGCGCCAGGCGCCGCTGTCGATCGCGCCGTACTTCCTCGAGCAGGCGCTGCCGCTGGGCGGCGGCACCAACGTGGTCAACGTGATGCTGGTGGACTTCCGCGCCTTCGACACCCTGGGCGAGATCAGCGTGCTGGGCGTCGTCGGCCTGACGGTGTACGCGCTGCTGCGGCGCTTCCTGCCGCCGCCGGAGGTGATCGAGCGGCCGTCGCAGCAGCGCGCGGTCGAGCTCAGCGGCGCCGCGGCCGATGCCGACCTGGCCACCGTGCGCGGCGGCAGCACGCCGCAGCCCTATCTGGACGTGCCGGCCGTGCTGGTGCGCCTGCTGCTGCCGGTGGCCGCGGTGTTTGCCGCGCACCTGTTCCTGCGCGGCCACAACCTGCCGGGTGGCGGTTTCGTCTCGGGGCTGGTGCTGGCAGTGGCGGTGCTCGCGCAGTACCTGGTCAGCGGCACGCGCTGGGTCGAAGCCCGCATGCCGCTGCGCCCGCCGCGCTGGATCGGCGCCGGCTTGCTGGTCGCGCTGCTCACCGGGCTGGGATCGATGCTGCTGGGCTACCCGTTCCTGACCACGCACACCGCGCACCTGAGCCTGCCGCTGCTGGGCGAGGTGCACCTGCCCAGCGCGGTGTTCTTCGACGCCGGCGTGTTCGCCGTGGTGCTGGGCTCGACGCTGCTGCTGCTGACCGCGATCGCGCACCAGTCGCTGCGCGCGCTGCGGCGCAGCGCCGCGGCGGACGAGGAGGGCGGCTGATGGAAGCGGTGATCGCGCTGGCGATCGGCGTGATGACCAGCGCCGGGGTGTGGCTGGTGCTGCGGCCGCGCAGCTTCCAGGTGCTGATCGGCCTGTCGCTGCTGTCGTACGCGGTCAACCTGTTCATCTTCAGCGTCGGCAGCCTGTCGGTGGCTGCCGAGCCGATCGTGCGTGCCGGCGCGCCGGCCGACCTGGCGCACTACACCGACCCGCTGCCGCAGGCGCTGGTGCTGACCGCCATCGTCATCGGCTTCGCGACCACCGCGCTGTTCCTGGTGGTGCTGCTCGCGCTGCGCGGGCTGTCGGGCAGCGACCATGTCGACGGCCGGGAGGCGGGCCCTTGAGCGGCCACATCGCGGTCGAGCACCTGGTCGTCGCGCCGGTGCTGCTGCCGCTGGGCACGGCGGCCCTGATGCTGCTGATGGAAGGGCGGCGCAGCACCAAGGCGATGCTCAACCTGGTTTCCACCGCGATCGGGCTGCTGATCGCGATCGAGCTGCTGCGCCGCGTCGATGCCGATGGCGCGGCGGCGTTCGCGGTGTACCTGCCGGGCAACTGGCCGGTGCCCTTTGGCATCGTGCTGGTGGCCGACCGGCTGTCGGCGCTGATGGCGGTGTTGGCCGGCTGCGTCGGCCTGGGCGGGCTGATGTTCGCGCTGGCGCGCTGGCAGCACGCCGGGGTGTACTTTCATGCGTTGTTCCAGCTGCAGCTGGCCGGGCTGTACGGTGCGTTCCTCACCGGCGACCTGTTCAACCTGTTCGTGTTCTTCGAGGTGCTGCTGGCCGCCAGCTACGGGCTGCAGTTGCACGGCGGCGGCCTCGAGCGGGTGCGCGCCGGGCTGCACTACATCGCGATCAACCTGCTGGCTTCGCTGCTGTTCCTGGTCGGCGTGGCGCTGCTGTACGGCGTGACGGGCACGCTGAACATGGCCGACATGGCGCTGAAGCTGCGGCAGGTGCCGGCCGCCGACCTGGGCTTGCTGCATGCCGGCGCGGCGATCCTGGCGATCGCCTTTCTCGCCAAGGCGGCGCTGTGGCCGCTGAACTTCTGGCTGCCGCCGGCCTACGAGGCCGCCAGCACGCCGGCGGCGGCGGTGTTCGCGATCCTGGCCAAGGTCGGCGTGTACGCGCTGCTGCGGCTGTGGACGCTGTGCTTCGCGCCCAGCGCCGGGGCGTCGGCCGGCTTCGGCGCGCCGGTGCTGGTGTGGGGCGGGGTGGCGACGCTGGCGTTCGGTGCGATCGGCATGTTCGCGTCGCAGCGGCTGTCGCGCGTGGCCGGCTACAGCGTGATCGCCTCGTCGGGCACGCTGATCGCGGCGATCGGCTTCGGCGCGCCGCCGCTGAGTGCCGCGGCGCTGGTCTACCTGGCCAGCTCGACGCTGGCGGGCTGCGCGCTGTTCTTGCTGGTGGAACTGCTCGAGCGCGCGCGCCAGGTGGAGAAAGGCCCGAGCGACATCGACGACGGCAGCCGCGAGCTGCCGGTGTTCATGGTCGGGCCGCCGCCGCACACCAACCTCGACGACGCCGAGCAAGCGCTGGTCGGCCGTGCGATTCCGGCCGCGCTGGCGTTCCTGGGCGTGACCTTCACCGTGTGCGCGATGGTCGTCGCCGGGCTGCCGCCGCTGGCCGGCTTCGTCGCCAAGCTGGCGCTGCTGAGCGCGCTGATCGACATCGGGCAGCCCGCGGCCTGGACGCTGTTCGGGCTGCTGATCGGCTCGGGCCTGTTCGCCGCGGTGGCGCTGCTGCGGGCGGGCATGCGCCACTTCTGGACCACGCAGGACCGGCCGGCGCCGCGGCTGCGCGTGGTCGAGACCTTGCCGATCGCCGCCTTGCTGCTGGCCAGCGTGGCCATCGTGGTGCAGGCGCAGGCGGTGCTGGACTACGCGCGCGCCACCGCCGACGCATTGCACCAGCCGGCGCGCTACATCGACGCGGTGCTGTCGCAGCGGCCGCTGCCGCAACCGTCGCAGGCGGCGCGATGAAGCGGCTGCTGCCCTCGCCGTGGTTGTCGCTGGCGATCTTCGCCGGCTGGCTGCTGCTGTCGCGCGGCATCGACGCCGCGGCGGTGCTGCTCGGGGCGTTGCTGGCACTGCTGTTGCCGCGGCTGGCGCTGCCGCTGCGGCCCACGCCCGGTGCGCTGCGGCGCTGGGGCACGCTGGCGCGGTTGATCCTGCGCGTGGGCCATCACGTGGTGCGCTCGGCGATCCAGGTGGGCTGGGGCGTGCTGTGCCTGCCGCGCCGCGTGCCGCGCGGCGCCTTCGTGCGCGTGCCGCTGGAGCTGCGCGACGCGCACGCGCTGGCGTCGCTGTCGATGATCACCGCGGTGATCCCGGGCACGGTGTGGAGCGAGCTCGCCGCCGACCGCAGCAGCTTGCTGATCCACGTCTTCGACCTCGGCGACGAGGCCGAATTCATCGTCCACTACAAGCGCGACTACGAACAGCCGCTGAAGGAGATCTTCGAATGAGGCTGCCCGACCCGCTGGCCATGCGTGCCGCCGCGCTGGCGCCGCCGCGGCGCGCAAGGCGGGCGCGATGAGCCTGTCGCTGGCGATCTCGATCACGCTGGCGCTGTATGCGCTGGCGTTCGCGCTGGGCACGGTGCGCGTGCTGTTCGGCCCGCGTGCGCAGGACCGGGTGCTGGCGCTGGATTTCGTCTACATCGTGGGCATGCTGATGATGCTGGCGCTGGCGATCCGCTACGACAGCGACATGTACTTCGAAGCCGCGCTGCTGATGGTGCTGCTGGGCTTCGTCAGCTCGCTGGCGCTGGCGAAGTTCTTGCTGCGCGGCGAGGTGATCGAGTGAACGCGATGTCGCTGGCCGAGTGGGTGGTGGCGCTGCTGCTGCTTTGTAGCGGCGCGGTCGTGCTGATCGCCGCGATCGGCCTGCTGCGGCTGCCCGACTTCTTCTCGCGCATGCACGCGCCGGCGCTGGCGTCGACGCTGGCGGCATGGCTGGTGACCTTTGCCTCGATCGTGCATTTCAGCAGCCGCGGCCAGGGCATTTCGCTGCACGTGTGGCTGATCATCATCGTGCTGTCGATCACC
>CALBTN010000283.1 GCA_937967345.1 uncultured Rubrivivax sp.
GGGCTGGTCTGAGCCACTCCATCGGCAATGAGCCCGCGCGCCGCGGCTGAGCCCGCGAAGCCGCCGCCGACAACGCCGAGCGAGCCACCCGGCCTTGGCGCCGCGCAGCCGGGTCGGCCCCGGCCAGCCCTGCGTCAGCCAACCTGGCGCGCACTGGCCGCGCTGGCGTTGCTGCTGCTGTTGGGCTTGCTGCTGGTGCTGCGCGCGCTGGCGATGCAGCCGCACATCGACGCCACCTGGCGCGCAGGCGGCAGCGGCCAGCTGCAGTTGATGTCCAGCCCGCTGCCGCAGCTTCGGGCCTTGGTCGGAGCGCGGCTGCAGCACATCAGCGACCCGCAGGGCCGCCAGCTGAGCGCCGATGGCGGCCTGATGCAGCGCTCGCCGCGCTGGAGCGTCGACGACCGGCAACGCGCGCAGCAGCAGCACACGCAGTTGCAGCTGGCCACGATGCTGCGCTCGGCCAGCGTGACGCTGCACTTCGCCGACGGCCGTCAAGCCACGCTGGCCCCCGGCGCGCGCGGGCTGCGCCGGCTGGGCCCGTTCATCTGGCCGGCCGCGGCCGCTGCCATGGCGCTGCTGCTTTGCGGCGCCGCGGTGCTGCTGCAGCACCCGCTGCAGCGCAACCTGCCCTACGCAGCGCTCGTGCTGTGCCAGGCCGGCAGCCTGCTCGCGATCGCCGTCGAAGCCCTGCCTGGCCTGGGCCAGCCGCTGGCGTACCTGCAGCATGGCGCCTGGTTGCGCTGGGCCTTCGACCTGGGCAGTGCGGCGTCGATGGTGCATCTGGCCACGCTGCAGCCGCTGCGGCTGCCGCGCGCGGCATGGATCGCCGCCGGCGCGTGGGCAGCGTGCGCGGTGCTGGCAGCGCTGGCCGCGCTGCAAGCGCCGCCGCTGCTGTGGTGGTGGACGCAGGCGGCGATGCTCGGCAGCGGCGCTCTGACGCTGGCCTTGATGGCGTGGTCGTATCGGCTCGAGCCGAACCCGTTCGCGCTGCTGATGCGCCGCCTGGTCGGCGCCGCCACCCTGACGCTGCTGGTGCTCAGCGTGGCTGCGGCGGCATCAAGCCGGGATCCGGACATCAACGCGGCCGACGCCGCCTCGGGTGCGGTCATCTGGTACGTCTTCATGGCGTCGATGGCGCTGCTGCTGCCGGTGTTCGCCCGCACCCGGCCGCTGCTGCGCGAAATGGTGCTGCTCAGCGGCACCAGCACGCTGGCAACGTCGCTGCAGATGCTGTTCACCACGATCTTCGGGCTGGGCATCTTCGCGTCGATGTCGCTGGCAATGTTCGTGGCCTTGGCCACCTACGCCGGCACCCGGCGCTGGCTGCTGCAGCCGATGCGCGGGCCGCGCGGGCCCGCCACCGAGCGCATGTTCGAGCGGCTGCACCGCGCGCTGCGCGATGTCGAGGCACGGCCGCGCGACAGCGCCGAACTGCTGACCCGCCTGCTGCGCGACCTGTTCGAGCCGCTGCAGGTGCACACGCTGGCGCAAGCGGCAACGCACTCGCGCGTGCTCGGCGACGGCTCAGCGCTGCTGGTGCCGCAGCCGTCGATCGACGACGAGCACGACGGCCCGCCCAGCGGCTCGGCCATCGTGCTGCGCTTTGCCGAGCACGGCCGGCGCATGTTCTCGCGCGACGACGCCCGGCTGACCGATCGCGTGGTCGAGCAGTTGCGCCGCGCCGTGGCCTACGACAAGGCGGTCGAGCGCGGGCGCAGCGAGGAGCGCGCGCGCATCGCGCAAGACCTGCACGACGACATCGGAGCGCGGCTGCTGACCCTGATGTACCAGGCACAGTCGCCGGAGATGGAGGACTACATCCGCCACACGCTGAAAGACCTGAAGACCCTGACCCGCGGCCTGGCCAGCAGCGAGCAGAACCTGTCGCACGCCACCGCCGAGTGGAAGGCCGACATCACGCGTCGTCTGGCGGCGGCGCGCATCGAGCTGAAGTGGAGCTTTGCCTACGACAGCGACCTGGTGCTGAGCATGATGCAGTGGTCGGCGCTGACCCGGGTGCTGCGCGAGCTGATCAGCAACATCATCCAGCACTCGGGTGCGACCCGGGTCGAGATCACCGGGGTGCTGCAAGCCGGGCTGCTGCGGCTGACGCTGGCTGACGATGGCATCGGCCGCAACCCGCAGAACTGGTCGCATGGCCTCGGACTGGGCGGCGTGCGCAAGCGCGTCAGGCTGCTGCGCGGCGAGGTGCAGTGGCGCGAGCGCGACGCCGCCGGCATCGTGTGCACCGTGCTGATACCGGATCTGGCGCAGCGGCATTAGCCCGGCCCGACCGGGATAATGGCGCGATGAACCCGCTGCTCGCGCGCCTGCATCCGTATCCCTTCGAACGACTGCGGCAGTTGAGCGCGGGCATCGTGCCGTCGCCGCAGCACCGGCCGATCGGCCTGGGCATCGGCGAGCCGCGCCACGCCACGCCGGCGCTGATCGAACAAGCGTTGGTGCAGGCGCTGCCGGGGTTGTCGTCGTACCCGGCCACCGCCGGCGAACCGGCGCTGCGCGAAGCCTTCGCCGGCTGGCTGCAGCGCCGCTACGGCGTGGCGGTGGACCCGCTGACGCAGACGCTGCCGGTCAACGGCTCGCGCGAGGCGCTGTTCGCGTTCGCGCAGGTGGCGATCGACGCCACCCGGCCCGACGCGGCCGTGGTGTGCCCGAACCCGTTCTATCAGATCTATGAAGGCGCGGCGCTGCTGGCCGGCGCAGGCACCGCTTTCGCCAACAGCGACCCGGCGCGCAACTTCGCGCCCGACTGGTCGCAGCTCGACGCGGCCACCTGGGCACGCACACAGCTGCTGTACGTGTGCTCGCCGGGCAATCCCACCGGCGCGGTGATGCCATTGAGCGAATGGCGCGAGTTGTTCGAATTGAGCGACCGCCACGGCTTCGTCATTGCCAGCGACGAGTGCTACTCGGAAATCTATTTCGGTGAAGCCGCCCCCTTGGGCGGACTGCAGGCGGCCAAGGCGCTGGGCCGCGACGACTACCGCAACCTGGTGGCCTTCACCAGCCTGTCCAAGCGCTCGAACGTGCCGGGGCTGCGCGCCGGCTTCGTCGCCGGGGACGCGCGCTGGCTGAAGGCCTTCTTGCTGTACCGCACCTACCACGGCAGCGCGATGGGCGCGCTGGTGCAGCGCGCGAGCATCGCCGCCTGGGGCGACGAGGCGCATGTGCAGGCCAACCGCACGCTGTACCGCGACAAGTTCGCTCAAGTCATGCCGCGGCTGGCCGATGTGCTGCAGGTGCGCCTTCCCGACGCCGGCTTCTACCTTTGGGCCGCGGTACCGGGGGGCGACGACGTTCGCTACGCGATGCAACTGCTGGCTCAATACAATGTGACGGTCCTGCCCGGCAGCCTGCTGGCGCGCGAGGCCCACGGCCACAACCCGGGTGCAGGACGCATCCGCATGGCCCTGGTCGCGCCCACCGCCGAGTGCGTCGAGGCCGCCGAGCGCATCCGCGCTTTCACCCTGTCCTACCGCTAGCGTCAACGCGAACGCCCATGACACACAAGCACCAGAACCTGATCGACCTCGCCTGGGAAGGGCGCACGCAGATCACCGCCACGTCCGCACCCGAGGTGCGCGCCGCCGTCGACGAAGTCATTGCCGACCTGAATGCGGGGCGCATCCGCGTCGCCGAGCGCCAGGGCGTGGGCCAGTGGCAGGTGAACCAGTGGGTGAAGAAGGCGGTGCTGCTGAGCTTTCGCCTGAACGACAACAAGGTGATGCGCGCCGGCGAGCTGGGCTTCTTCGACAAGGTGCCGACCAAGTTCTCGCACCTGGACGAAGAGCAGATGCGCGCCACCGGCGTGCGCGTGGTGCCGCCGGCGGTGGCGCGGCGCGGCAGCTA
>CALBTN010000284.1 GCA_937967345.1 uncultured Rubrivivax sp.
TGAAGTCCGATCTGGAACTGGGCGGCACCGACCAGAAGTTCAACCTGCTGGTCGGCCGTGCGTTGCAGACGGAGTACGGCCAGGAGCCGCAGTGTGTGCTCACAATGCCGCTGCTGGAAGGGCTGGACGGCGTCGAGAAGATGTCCAAGAGCAAGGGCAACACCATCGGCATCACCGAAGACGCGAACACCATGTTCGCCAAGCTGCTGTCGATCAGCGACGAGATGATGTGGCGCTACTACACGCTGCTGTCGTTTCGCAGCGAAGCGCAGATCGCGCAGTTGCGCCGCGAGACCGAGCAAGGACGCAACCCCAAGGAAGCCAAGGTGCTGCTGGCGCTGGAGATCACCGAACGCTTTCACGGCAGCGCGGCGGCGCAGCGTGCGCAGGCCGACTTCGAGCTGCGCGCGCGCGGCGGCGTGCCCGACGACATCCCTGAAGTCGCGCTGCAAGGCGCGCCGCTGGCCATCGGCAGCCTGCTCAAGCAGGCCCAGCTCGCGCCCAGCAGCAGCGAGGCGCTGCGCCTGGTGGATCAGGGCGGCGTGCGCATCGATGGCGCCACCATCAGCGACAAGGGGCTGAAGCTGGTTGCCGGCACCTACGTGGTGCAGGTCGGCAAACGCAAGTTCGCGCGCATCACGCTGGCGGCGTGACGCGCTGGCATGTCAGTCAGCGCCTATCTGAAGCTGTCGGTGGCGGTGGCGCTGGCCACCATCGCGCTGAAGACGGCGGCGTGGTGGGTCAGCGGCTCGGTCAGCCTGCTGTCCGACGCGCTCGAGGCGCTGGTCAACCTGGCCGGCGCGTCCTTTGCGCTGTTGATGGTCAGCGTCGCGGCCAACCCGGCCGATGAAGGCCACCCCTATGGTCACCACAAGGCCGAGTACTTTTCCAGCGGCTTCGAAGGCGTGCTGATCCTGGTGGCCGCGCTGGCCATCATCGGCGCGGCGCTGCAGCGGCTGTGGCAGCCGCAGCCGCTGCAAAGCCTGGGCTGGGGCCTGGGCTTGAGCCTGGTCAGCACCGCACTGAACGGTGCGCTGGCCTGGGCCATGCTGCGCAAGGCGCGCGAGCACCGATCGATCGCGCTCGAAGCCGATGCGCGCCACCTGTTCACCGACGTGTGGACCTCGCTCGGCGTGGTGCTGGGGCTGCTCGCGATCGGTGTCACCGGCTGGCTGTGGCTGGACCCGCTGGTGGCCATCTTGGTGGCTGCCAACATCGTGCGCGAGGGCGTGTCGCTGCTGCGCCGCTCGGTCGACGGGCTGATGGACCGCGCGTTGGAGCCCCAGGTGCTGGCCCAGGTGCAGGCGGTACTGGACGGCTTCGGCGCCGAGGTGCCGCGCTTCGACCACATCAGCTCGCGCCGCGCCGGCGTGCGGCGCTTCGTCGACCTGCACATGCACCTGCCCGGCCACTGGAGCCTGGCGCGCGCAGCAGCGCTGCGCAACGAGGTCGAGCGCGCGCTGATGAATGCGGTGCCGGGGCTGCGCGCCACGATTCAGCTGCTGCCCACCGACGTGGAAGCGCACGTCGAAGCCGGGACGGGCGCACCATGATCGCGCTGGTGCAGCGCGTCGCCGCCGCGCGGGTCGTCGTCGGCGACGTGGTTGTCGGCGCCATCGATCGCGGCGCCTTGGTCTTCGTCTGTGCCGAACCCGACGACACACCGGCGCATGCCGAACGCCTGGTCAGCAAGCTGCTGACGCTGCGCATCTTTGCCGACGCCGCCGGCAAGATGAACCTGAGCCTGCGCGACATCGGCGCTGGTCTGCTGCTGGTGTCGCAGTTCACGCTGGCCGCCGACACCTCGCGGGGCAACCGGCCCGGCTTCTCGGGTGCGGCCTCACCGGCCTTGGGCCGTCAGCTGTTCGATGCCGTGGTCGGCTGCGCGCGGCAGCGCCACGCACCGGTGGCCAGCGGCGTGTTCGGCGCCGACATGCAGGTGCACCTGATCAATGACGGGCCGGTGACGGTGCCGATCACGATCCGATGAATGCGTCGTGGCTGGCGGCGACGCCGCCCCCGACCGCTCTGCGCCGACAGTGGCTGAACGAGCCGGCGCGCTCGTCAGGAAACCGCCGAAGGCCTGCCGTCGCTTGATCGCATTGGCGTCAGTGGCAGCTCGACCGCCAGCCTGACGATGTGCTCGGCGAGGGCTTCGCCACAGGCGCGGTACATCGGCTCGCCGGGGTGGAAGCCATCGCTGGCCATGGCCTCGGGCGGTAGCGCGAAATCGATCGCCACGCACGACACGTCGCTGCGCGTTGCCGCCCAGGCGCGCAGGGCGCGGTTGTGCGCCATCGCGTCGCGGCCCATCACGCCGCGCAGCGGCTGCGGCAGCAGCGGGAAACGGTGCACCGGCGGCAACGGCATGAACACCACGTGGTTGACGCCGGCGTCGCTGCGCAGCCAGTCGGCCAGTGCCGCACGCTGCGCGAGCGCACGCCGCGGCGGCACCAGGCCGATCACGTCGTTGACCCCGCTGACCACCACCGCGACATCGGCGCGCGGCAGCGCCTGGGCGCACAGCAGCTCGTGCACCTGGCGCGTGGTCAGCCCGGAGCGCGCCAGCAGCGACCACTGCACCGGCCGCGCGCTGCGCGCATGCAACGCGCGGCCGAGCTGCCCGGCCAGCGCCTGCTCCTGCCGCGCCACGCCGACTCCTGCCGCCGACGAGTCGCCGGCGATGAGCAGCCGCAGCAACCCGGCGCCGTCGCTGCCGCCGACCCGGCCCGCGCGCGGTCCTGCGGCCTCGGGCAGCGCCGGAGCGCGCCGGCGCGTGCCCACCGCCTGCGCCACCAGCAGCGGCGCCAGCAGCAGCTTCAGCGCGAGCGTCACGGCCGCGCCCGGGGCGGTTGCATCAGAACCTGGAGAAGTCGGGCCTGCGCTTTTGGAAGAAGGCCTGGAACGCCTCCTTCGCCTCGGGGCTGCGCAGCCGTTCGCTGAACAGCTTGCCCTCGGTGGCGATCGTGGTGCGGATCGCCTCGGCCTGCGGCGCGCGCAGCAGCCGCTTGGCGTCGCGCACCGCGCCCGGCGGCAGCGCGTTGAAGCGCTCGGCCACGCGGCGTGCGTGCGGCAGCACCTCGGGCGCCGGCAGCACCGCGTTGGCCAGCCCCAGCTCCACCGCGTCGGCGCCGCTGAAGGGGTCGCCCAGCAGCAGCTTTTCGGCCGCGCGCGCCTGGCCGATGCGCTGCGGCAGCAGCAGGCTCGAGGCGAACTCCGGCACCAGCCCCAGGCTGGCGAAGGGCATCGCCAGCCGCGCCTCGTCGGCCACGTAGACCAAGTCGCAATGCAGCAGCAGCGTCGTGCCGATGCCGATCGCCGCGCCGGTGACGGCCGCCACCACCGGCTTGTCGCAATCCAGCAGCGCGCGCATGAACTGGCCCACCGGCGAGGCCTCGGCATCGCTGCCTGAGCCCGGCGGGCGCTGCATGAAGTCTTCGAGGTCGTTGCCCGAGGTGAAGATGCCCGGCTGGCCGGTGATCAGCAGCGCACGCACGGCCGCATCGGCCTTGGCCGCGTCGATGGCGTCGGCCATGGCCTGGTACATGGCCATGGTCAGTGCGTTCTTCTTCTCGGGCCGAGCGATCTCGATCGTGGCGACGCCGTTCAGCGTGGCGGTCTTGATGCTCATGGCCGCTTCACACCCGCTCGATGATGCCGGCCGCGCCCTGGCCCATGCCCACGCACATCGCCACCATGCCGTATTTCAGCTGGTGGCGGCGCAGCGCGTGCACCACCGTGGCGGCGCGGATCGCGCCGGTGGCGCCCAGCGGGTGGCCGAGCGCGATCGCGCCGCCCATCGGGTTGACTTTCGCTTGATCGAGCCCCAGCGAGTTGATGACCGCCAGCGACTGCGCGGCGAAGGCCTCGTTCAGCTCGATCCAGTCCAGCGCGTCCTGGCTCAAGCCCGCGAGCTTCAGCGCCGCGGGGATGGCTTCGATCGGGCCGATGCCCATGATCTTCGGGTCCACGCCGCGCGCGGCGAAGCTGACGAAACGCGCCAGCGGCTTCAGCTCGAACTGCTTGATGGCCTTCTCCGACGCCAGGATCAGCGCGCCGGCGCCGTCGCTGGTCTGGCTGCTGTTGCCGGCGGTCACGCTG
>CALBTN010000285.1 GCA_937967345.1 uncultured Rubrivivax sp.
CCTTGATCTGCAGCTTCATCACGTCGCCGCAGGCCGGCGCGCCGACCATGCCGGTGCCCACGCTGTCATCACCCTTGTCGAACGAGCCGACGTTGCGCGGGTTCTCGTAGTGCTCGACGACCTTTTCGCTGTATGCCATGACCGTTCTCCTTTTATTGCGATGTCAATGCGCGGCCCACTGCACCGTGCTGAGGTCGACGCCGTCCTTGTACATCTCCCACAGCGGCGACAGCTCGCGCAGCTTGGCCACCTGCTCGCGCAGCGTGTGCACTGCGTAGTCGATCTCGGCCTCGGTGGTGAAGCGCCCGATCGTCATGCGCAGCGACGAATGCGCGAGTTCGTCCGAGCGCCCCAGCGCGCGCAGCACGTAGCTGGGCTCGAGGCTGGCCGAGGTGCAGGCCGAGCCCGACGACACCGCGATGCCCTTGCAGCCCATGATCAGCGACTCGCCTTCCACGAAGCTGAACGACATGTTCAGGTTGTGCGGCACGCGCCGGTGCAGGTCGCCGTTGATGAAAGTCTGCTCGATCTGCGACAGCCCTTGCATCAGGCGCTGGTGCAGCATGCGGATGCGCTCGCGCTCGGCGCCCATCTCGGCCTGGGCGATCGCGTAGGCCTGCCCCATGCCGACGATCTGGTGCGTGGCCAGCGTGCCCGAGCGCATGCCGCGCTCGTGGCCGCCGCCATGCATCTGCGCCTCGATGCGCACGCGCGGCTTGCGCCGCACGTACAGCGCGCCCACGCCCTTGGGGCCATAGGTCTTGTGCGAGGCCAGGCTCATCAGGTCCACCGGCAGCGCAGCCAGGTCGATGTCGACCTTGCCGGTGGCCTGCGCGGCGTCGACGTGGAAGATGATGCCGCGCTCGCGGCACATCTTGCCGATCGCGACGATGTCCTGGATCACGCCGATCTCGTTGTTGACCAGCATCACCGACACCAAGATGGTGTCCTTGCGCAGCGCCTGCTGCAGCCGATCCAGGTCGAGCAGGCCGTCTTCGCGCACCTCGAGGTAGGTTGCCTCGAAGCCCTGGCGCTCGAGTTCGCGCACCGTGTCGAGCACCGCCTTGTGCTCGGTCTTGACGGTGACGATGTGCTTGCCGCGCGACTGGTAGAAGTTCGCCGCGCCCTTGAGCGCCAGGTTGATCGATTCGGTGGCGCCGCTGGTCCAGACGATCTCGCGCGGGTCGGCGCCGACCAGCGCCGCGACCTGGCCGCGCGCGCGCTCGATGGCTTCTTCGGCCTCCCAGCCCCAGGCGTGGCTGCGCGAGGCTGCATTGCCGAAGTGCTCGTACAGCCACGGCACCATTGCGTCGACGACGCGCGGGTCGCACGGCGTGGTCGCGCCGTAATCCAGATAGATCGGAAAGTGCGGGGTCATGGCGGCGGGTCGTCGTTCGTGTTGGTGTGCTTGGTTGCTTCGTTGCTTGGCTGATCGTCTGATCGCCTACTTGCTCATCGCGCTGCCAAGCGCGAACACCGAGTTCGGCGCCGTGATTTTGATCGGCCGCACGACCGGCTGCGACGAGATGGCCCGCTTGATCGGCGCATCCTGGATCGACACGCCCTTGGCCAGCTGTTCGTCGACCAGCTTTTTCAGCGAGATCGAGTCGAGGTACTCGATCATCTTGGCGTTCAGGCTGGTCCACAGGTCGTGCGTCATGCAGCGCCCGGTGTCCTCGCCCATGCAGTTCTCCTTGCCGCCACACCCGGTGGCGTCGATCGGCTCGTCGACCGCGACGATGATGTCGGCCACCGTGATGTCGGCCGCCGCGCGCCCCAGCGAGTAGCCGCCGCCGGGTCCGCGCGTGCTTTCGACCAGTTCGTGGCGGCGCAGCTTGCCGAACAGCTGTTCGAGGTACGACAGCGAGATCTGCTGCCGTTGGCTGATGGCCGCCAGCGCGACCGGACCGGCGTGCGAGCGCAGCCCCAGATCGATCATCGCGGTAACGGCAAAACGGCCCTTGGTGGTCAGTCGCATCGAGTTCTCCAATCAGACTTCACATCGAGACCGCCTGTACGGCAAGCGCGTTGCCTGAACCGACCCTCTCGTGGCGAAACGATCAGCACAGCCGCCGTGCGCTTCCCTGCGCGTCTGAATCCTACTAACGCGGTCAAGTATAGGCGAATCCGACTGTTTTGGTCAAGATTTCACGACGAAGTTCCCGGCCCACACGCGCGGGCCGGGCGCGCTTCAGGCACGGCTGCGGCGCGGCCCGGGTGCGTCGGGCAGGTCATGGCCGGACGCACCGAAAGCCTGCTCGCGCAGCTGCGCGAGCTGGTCGCGCACGCGCGCCGCCTGCTCGAACTCGAGGTTGCGCGCGTGTTCGAGCATCTGCTTTTCCAGCAGCTTGATGCGCTTGCCCAGATCCTTCTCGCTCATCGCCTCGACCTGGGCCAGCGCCTGCGCAGCCCTCAGGTCGTCGCGCGCGGTCTTGTCCGACACCACGCCATCGATCAGCTCGCGGATCTGCTTGCGCACGCTGCGCGGCGTGATGCCCTGCGCCAGGTTGTATGCGCTTTGCTTGGCGCGGCGGCGCCCGGTCTCGTCCAGCGCGCGCCGCATCGACTCGGTGACGGTGTCGGCATACAGGATCGCGCGGCCGTTGAGGTGCCGCGCAGCGCGGCCGATGGTCTGGATCAGCGAGCGCTCCGAGCGCAGGAAGCCTTCCTTGTCGGCGTCGAGGATCGCGACCAGGCTGACCTCGGGGATGTCCAGCCCTTCGCGCAGCAGGTTGATGCCCACCAGCACGTCGAAGCTGCCCAGGCGCAGGTCGCGGATGATCTCCACGCGCTCGACGGTATCGATGTCGGAGTGCAGGTAGCGCACCTTGACGCCGTTGTCGGCCAGGTAGTCGGTGAGCTGCTCGGCCATGCGCTTGGTCAGCGTGGTCACGAGCACCCGCTCGTTCAACTCCACGCGGTCGCGGATCTCCTGCAGCACGTCGTCGACCTGGGTGGCGGCCGAACGCACGTCGACCTCGGGGTCGACCAGCCCGGTGGGGCGCACCAACTGCTCGACCACCTGCCCCGCATGCTGCTGCTCGTAGGCTCCCGGCGTGGCCGAGACGAACACCGCCTGGCGCATCTTGGCTTCGAACTCCTCGAACTTCAGCGGCCGGTTGTCCAGCGCGCTGGGCAGCCGAAAGCCGTAGTCGACCAAGGTCTGC
>CALBTN010000286.1 GCA_937967345.1 uncultured Rubrivivax sp.
AAGCCGGTTCATCCCCACGGGCGTGGGGAACACAAGGCGACAACCGATCGCGACGTGTGGGGCAACGGTTCATCCCCACGGGCGTGGGGAACACCTGCAGCACCTGGTCGGCGTAGACGGCGTACTCGGTTCATCCCCACGGGCGTGGGGAACACATGGGCTACACGCCGCTGCTGAAGATGCACTACGGTTCATCCCCACGGGCGTGGGGAACACACTTCTTCTACCTCGTTGTCACGCAACGACATTTCGGCTGCCCGATTTTCCACCGACTGCGCATGCGTTGACGGGGCCGGCTTGTTAAGGAGCTGTGGCGTCGCCTTCGGGGTGAAACCGCACCAACTGCACGCCGTCGAAGTCGGCGGGCATGCGTCGGTTCTTGCCCAGCGTTACGAAGTCGAATCCGGCCTCGCTGCTGCTGCGCCACATCATGACCGCGTTGCCCTCCTCGAGGCCTTCTTCCACCTGCGACCAGATGTGCTCGCGCACCCGGCGCGAGTAGTTGCCGACGTACACGCCGGCGCGCACTTCCAGCAGCCACACCGCCAGCCGGCCGCGCAGCCGCGGCGGGGCGTTCTCAAGCACGATGACCAGCATCGCCAAGGTTCTCCGGATTCGGCAGCGCCGGCCCGATGGCATCGACAGGCGCCTCGGGCGGCTTGATCTCGCCGGCGGCAAGCATGATCTCGATGTCCGGAATGATGCGGTCGAGCAGCCTGCTCTGCCGGAAGACGTCGCGGCAGCCCAGCCGCACCGCGCGCTCGGCGTTGCCGGGGTTGGCCGCCGCCACCTTGAAGGCCACCGGCACCACCGTCTCGAACTTGTAGATGTCGGCCACGTCGTAGACGAAGGACAGCGGCTTGCCGGTGTGGATGAAGCCCACCGCCGGCGCGTAGCCCGCCGCCAGCACCGCCGCTTCGGTCACGCCGTACAGGCAGGCGGTGGCGGCCGACAGGCAGCGGTTGGCCACGTCGGCCTTGTCCCAGCTGTCGGCGTCGTAGTCGCGCCCGCTCCATTTCACGCCGAACTGCTGCGCCAGCAGCTGGTAGCTGCGGCGCACGCGCGCGCCTTCGATGCCGCGCAGCTGCTCGACGCTGCGCCGCGACGGTGGCTCCTCGCCGAAGCGCATGGCGTACATCTTGCGCACCACCTTCAGCCGCAGCTCCTCGTCCAGCGCCAGGCGTGCCTGGTACAGCAGCCGGTCGGCGCGCGCGCCGCCGGGCTGGCCCGACGAGTACAGGCGCACGCCGGCCTCGCCCACCCACACCAGCAGCGTGCCCACGCGCGCGGCCAGCGCCGCGGCGCGGTGCGACACGCGCGTGCCCGGCTCGAGCATGATGCAGGCTACGCCGCCCACCGGGATGTGGGTGCGGATGCCGGTGGCATCGACCACGACGAAGGCGCCGTCGAGCATGTCGATCTCGCCGCGCTCGATGAACACGACCGACATGCGCTCCTTGATCGGCAGCGGCTTCAGCGGCGGCAGCAGGCCGCTCAATCCGGTACCTCGCCCGCCGCGGCCAGCGCCTGCGATACGGCCGTCTGGCTGAGGCGCTGGCCGCCGGCGCGCAGCCGCTGCACCAGCGGCTGGATGGCCGGCAGCAGGCCCGCGCGCTTGGCCAGCACCAGTACACCGAGCGTGCCGATGACTTCCAGGCCCATCTGTGCTGCGCAGTGCCTGGCCGCCCGGTCGTCGGCCAGCAAGCGGGCGCCGATCTGCATCGCCCGGCCGATCGCCGCGCATTCGCCGGGGTCGAGGCCATCGGCGACGATGGGCACGGCGTCGCACACCACCAGCCAGCGGTTGTCGAGTGCTGTCTGGATGCGCGCTGTGTCAGCGTTGTCCGGCCGCGCCCTGCACTCGTCGAGCACGGCCGTGGGCACCTGCACTTGCGCGAAGACCTTGGGCAGCACGGCGAGCAGGTCCAGCCTGCCCAGCGAGATCAGCGGCCCCGCATCGCTGACGACAACCTTCACGCTGGCGCTACGGGCCGAAGGCGGCAAGCTCGCGCTGCAGTTCGCCGGGTTCCAGACGGATGGTGGCGATGCCGCGCGCACCCAGCGCGTCGATCATCTCGCTGTAAGACAGCCCGGCGATGCGGGCGGCCACGCCCAGGCTGATCTGCTCGCTGTCGTACAGCCGTGCCGCCAGTTCCAGCCGCACCTCGCGCGTGTTGGTGCCAGCGCCCAGCGGCACGGCCAGCAGCACCGGCTCGCCGGCCCGGGTCACGAGCGAAGTCTCGCCGCGCGCGGCGTCGTCCAGCAGTTGCTGGGGCCGCAGAGCCAAGTCTTCGGTGGTGAGGGTGTGCATGGTGATTGCTCCGGGGGCGCGGCGAATCGAGCTTACCCGACCGGCCGCAACATCATCAAGCCGCAGCCGAATGCCTTGCCGTGGCCGATGCCATCACGCAGGGCCGAGCCCAGCGCCTCGGAGTTGACCACGCGCAGCCGTCCGCTGAGGTCCACCGTCGAGAAGCGCAGTTCATCGTTCTTGCCGCGGTGCTGCATGTAAGCCTCGGCGCGCAGCGCGTCGGCGTCGAACTCCACACCGAGCCTGTCCGAGCGCGCCAGCAACCAGGCCGAGCAGGCGCGGCGCACCAGATCGGGCAGCGCCGGGCGGTCCGCCGTGGTCCATTCGGCCCATCGCGGCAGTCCACGCTCTGCGAGCAGGCGCTTCTTCTCCTGCATCACCACGTCGTGCCGGCGGGCGCGGCCGTCTGCGCTGCGCGTGGTGACCACCGGGTTGGCGCGCAGCTCGAAGCTCAGCACGTCGCCGGCTTCGAGCCGCGGCGCATAGGGTTTGGTGTGGACGCTCCAGTGCGGCGTGGGCGCACAAGGCTCGGCCGCCGATACGACGTAAAAGCGTGGCACTCCGTCCACATCGTGGCGCCGGAACACGAAGCGCCGCGGCGCACCGGGTGGTGCCGGCACGAAGCGCCACAACCACTGGTGCTGCTGGTAGGCGCTGGCGATCCAGTCGTGCGCGGCGGCGCGCTCCTGGCCCGGGGTAGGGTGGATCAGGCTGAAGTACATGGTCAATCGCCCTCGGTGAGCAGCGCCACGTGTTCGGTGCGGTCGCCGAACAGCCAGCCCTTGCGGCGGATCAGCCGGTCCTTGCGCGGCACGCTCAGGTGCGGCGCCACGCCGGCCGCGGCGCGGTCGCCCCAGGCGAGGCTGCGCAGCGTGGCCTGCCGCCCTGCGGCCTGCAGCCAGGCGCTGATCGCGGCATGCGCCGAATCTGCGTCGATAAGCTGCGGCGCCAGCGGCGCTGCCGGCGGGCAGCTCTTGCGGCCGAGGTAGAGCACGAAGCGCGGCTCGCGCAGCGCGCCTTCGAGTGCGCCGAGTTCGTGCGCTGCGCCGGGCAGGGCCTGCAGCGCGACCAGCCATGCGCCGCCCTGGCGGTAGTCGCGCGTCGACAGGATCGTGTTCAGCTGGTGCTTGGGCACGGTCAGCTCGTCGCGACGCGTGCGCTGCGGCCGGCCCTTCAGGTCGCTGCGGCTGGGCACCTGCGCGGTGTGATAGTCGCGCAGCAGCGCGCCGGGGTCGATCGTGCCGACCGCAAACGCATAGCCGTCGCGCAGGGCAGCGTGCGCCGCCTCGTCGTCGCGCCGGATGCCCAGCGCCGCGCCCAGCAGCCCGACCAGCGCCGATTCGCCCGGCGCGTCGCGGCTGCCGCGGGTCTGCCCCACGGCCACGTCGCCCCATGCCGCCAGCGGCGCCACGAGCTGGAACACCAGGAACTGCACCGCTTACTCCTTGACGAAGGCCACGACTTCGGCGAGCGAGCCTTCGCCCTTTTCGCAGTCGAACTGGCAGCGGCTGTCGGCGCAGGCGCCATAGACCTTGTCGAAGTTCGCCAGCCGTTGCTGCAGCGCCTGCACCGCGAGCGACAGCATGTCGTGCTCGCCCCAGGGGCGCACCGGCTTGAGGAAGGCCTGCACCAGCGAGCGCGGCTGCTGGTTGCCCTTCTCGGCGAGCAGGTAGCTCGCGTAGGCGCGCGAGCCAAAGCTGTTTTGCATGCCGGTGGGGGCAACCTGCGCGACCGCGTGCAGCAGCGCCTGCAGCGCCCCGGCCGGCGAGATCCGCGTCGCCGCCGAGGTTGTCGCGCAGCAGTTCGCGGTCGATGCACAGGTACAGGTAGAACAGACCGGCGCCGTAGCCGCGCTCGCCGATGTGGCCTGCGCCCTTGTCTTCGAGCCCGGCGTTCAGGTCGTCGACGGCGCTGAAGTAGTCGTCCTCGACCGCGGCCTTGTGCACGGTGATGGCGTGGGCAACCTGCACCGCGGCCTCGACATTGAAGGCCGGCGTGTCGGCCAGCATGCGGCCGAACATCGCGATGTCGACGGCCTCGCGCGGCTTGCGCAGCAGCTTCAGTTCGTCGTCGCTCGGTGCGCTCTTGCGCGTGGCGCAGGACTTCGCCAGCGTCTCGGCCGCGGCCCGCTCGTCGGGCCCGACATGGGCGAGTTGTTCGATCTGCAGGTCGTCGCTGGCGTCGGTCAGCTTGTCGGCCTTCAGCTTGCCGAACTGCCCGGCGATCGCGCGCGCCCATTCACGCGCCTGCTTGTCGGCCACGCCCGCTTGCGTCAGCACCGCGTGCAGTTCGATGCCGAGGCGCTTGGTGCGCTGGCCCAGGTGGTCGCGGCCCAAGGTCGTCTCGAAGACATCCGACGTGCGCCACGCCCGCTTCAGGCTTTGCGACGAGATGCGCAGCCGCTGCGCGTCGCCGAGCAGCGCGGTCTTCGGCCGCCCGGTGTCGTCGCGGTTGAGGTTGGCGGGCGGGTAGGCGGTCAGCACGTGAAGCTGGACGAAACGGGACATGGGCTCGGATCTCCGGTGGGTGAGCGTGGTGCGGGTGGCGAATCGGTGAATCGCTGAAGCGGCGGATCAAGCGGCGGTCTTCTGCTCGGGCCAGTCGTAGCCGTAGGCCCAGCGCTTGCGCACGCCGTCGCCCCAGGCGACGACATCGCTGGCCAGCGCCAGCGGGTCGGCACGGTGCTGCAGCAGCGGCAAGGTGCGGCGCAGCCCGGTGAAGAGCGTGTCGACGTCGCGCGACTCGAGCAGGCGGCGAAAGCGCAGCGGGCCGACGCGCGGCTTGTCGCCTTCGCGCTGACTCATCGCCGCGGGCAGGCTGCGCTCGTCGACCTCGCGCACATGGGCCAGCAGGCCGGCGGCGGCGGCGAGGCGATCGCGGCGCCAGGGTTCGTCGGGCCAGCCGGCGGCAAGCAGCCGGCGGTACAGCCGCTGGTAGGCGGGCGACATCACGACCGCGGTCGGCTCGGCAGCGCGGCGCAGCGCGGCGCGCCCGCCGGGGTCGTCGGCCAGGCCACGCCACCAGTTCAGCAGGATGTCGCCCCAGGGCTGCTGCGGGCGGAAGCTCAGGTCGGTCATGCGGTTTCCTTGGTGCGGCGCGCGGCTGCCTTGCGCTTGGGTCGGGCTGCGGATTCGTCCACCGGCAGGCCGAGCGCGGCGCGCAGCTTCGGCCCCTGAAGGTTGCGCTGCAGTTGCCTGCGCGCGAGCGCGGCGCGGCGCGGGTTCTGCTGCTCGATCGGGCCGGCGCCGACGAAACGCTGGTCGAACAGCCGCAGCACGGTGGCGGCGAGCCTGCGCTGCCAGGCCTCGCGCGCAGGCAGCGGCGGCGGGGGCGTGCCTTGCCGCAGAGCCTCGATCAGCGTCTGCAGTTGGCGATAGAAGGTGGACTCGGTGGCAGCCCAGAAGGCGGCGTCGACGTGGCCGAAGTCGCCGCGTGCGTCGGCATCGAACCAGGCGTCCTTGATCGCGCCGCGCAGAGCGCTTGCCGCCAGCGCGGCTGCCGCAAGCCAGCGCCCGACCTCGGCTTGCAGCGCCTGACGCGCGCCGGCTTCGCAGTCGGCCAGGTGGTACAGCGGCAAGGCCGCTTCGTACCAGCAGCGCGCCTTCATGTTGTCCATGTCGTAGCCGAAGGCCCATAGCCGCAGCGGGCCTTGCAGCGTCTGCGGCGGCAGCGCGAGCACGCGCTGCACGACCGGAGCGACCCGGACCGATTGCTTGTCGGTCGCGGCACCGAGCACCCAGGCCATCCAGTGGCGATAGCCGATGCCGCCGGGCTGCGGGTGCACCGGCAGCCAGCCTTCCTTGGTCTGGTAGTACGGCGACAACGGATGGCTCCACTCGCCCTTGTAGTTGAGCCCGTAGTTCTTGGTCGCGTAGCGCACGAACAGGTTTTGCCCCTCACGACCACAGGCGTCGCAACTGCCGCCGGCCGGCACGGCCGCTTCCAGCCGGATGCGCCGCGGCATCGCCCAGTACAGGTGCGCCGGATGCACCTGCGACTGCGCGATCTGCCCCTTCGGGTCGGCCGGCTGCAGGTTGGCGATCGGGCCCAACCACGGGAAGCTGCGCTGCGGCGCGCCGTGGGCCTTGTCGCCGCCCCGGGCCAGGAACTCCGAGCGCAGCGCGACGTTGATCCACAGGTGCTGCCACAGGCTGGCCGGCTCGGGCGCGAGCACCAGGGTCGTCAGCGGCCCGCCGCCGCGCAGCCCGGTGCGGTGCCCGGCACCGCCGGCCGGTGCGTTGAGTTGCAGCGTGAACAGCGCCGTGGCCGCGCAGGCGCCGCACAGCGCGCCGATCTGGCCGCGCTTGACGAAATGGTCGGTGTTGTTCTTCAGCGCCTGCTCGCCGGGCGAATCGATCAACAGCGCAGCGATGTCGTTGATGGCCACGCCCTCGTTGCCGAGGTCGACGTCCTGCATGAAGCGCGCACCGTCGCCGTCGAACTGGAAGGCCTCGGCCACCGGCGCGAACCACTGGCGCAGCGTGGCGGCCGCCGGCGGGCTGTTCAGGCCGCGGCGCCATTCGATCGGGTTGTCCAGCGGCGTGGTGGTCTGCAGCAGGCCGATCGCGAACTGCATCAGCGCGCCGTTGAAGTCGGGCCGGTCGGCATCGAAGGCGCGCCAACGCGGGTCGGACCACTGCTCGGGCGTGATCCAGCAGCGCGCGCCGGCAACGTCCCGCACCGGCATCCAGGGGTCGTGCAGCAGGTTCATGAATCCGAATCGTCGCTGAAAGTGGGATCGCGATCGTTGTGCGCGAGCAAGCGCAGGCCGCATCGGGTGTCGTAGACCCAGCGCAGCCGGCGGGGCGGCTCGTTGCGGCGCGGCGCGGCGAGGGCTTCGCCGACCCAGTGGCCGTCGCGCTCGACCAGCGGCAGCAGCACGGTCCAGCGGCCCTGCGCGGGCAGGGTCTCGCGGATTGCATCGACGGCGGCTTGCTGCGCGGGGTCGGCCAGCGGGGCGGGCGCGTCGATCAGTCGTGCGGCCACGCGCAGGCTGCTGTAGGCCCAGGCGTGGCTGAGCGAAGCCGCTTCGGCCCAGGGCAGCAGCCGGCCATCGACCCAGCGCGCGAGCGCTACCGTGCTCGTCGCCTCGCCGAGCCGCGATGGGGTCTTCGCGTCGCTCCACCAGTCGACGCCTTTGCGCGTGTAGCCCTCGTCGAGCGCGAGCGCGTTCATCTGCCCCTGAGCCTGATCGGCGAATTCCTTCCCCTCGGCGGCGAGCGAAACCGACTGCAAGCCTGCGGGCACGTCGGCGTGTTCCCCGAAGACACCTTCGATCAGCGCGCGTGCGTCGTCGGGCATCGTGAAGGCGCCGGCGCGCAGCGCACGTTGCGTGAGCCAGAGTTGCCCGTGGTCCGGGTAGACCGTCGCCGCCTTGGCGAAAGCTGCCTTGAACCAGCCTGCCTCGGGCGTGTCGGACCACGGTGGCGCCAGCACCCACAGCGTCGGCTCGCCGCGCCGGTCGGGCAGCGCCGGATCGGCCAGCGGCGTGCCGTCGACGGCGCGGCGATGGCGGGCGAGCCGCCCGGCGCGCTGGATGAGGCGGTCGATCGGCGCCAGGTCGCTGACCAGCAGGTCGAAGTCGACGTCCAGCGACTGTTCGACGACCTGGGTCGCGATCAGCAGCCGGCCCGCGCGCTCGGCCGCGCCGCTGGTCTTGCCAAAGCCGGCCAGCACCTGCTCTTCCAGACCCAGGCGATCGTGCAGCGCAAAGCGCGCGTGGAACAGCAGCAACCGCTCGGCCGGCAGGCGATCGCGGAACAGTTCGCACGCGTCGACCGCGTCGGCCACGGTGTTGCGCACCCAGCACACGCATCGGCCCTGCTGCAGCGCGTGATCGATGGCCTCGACGACCGCGCGGGTGGTCTCGGCGAGGTGCACGCGCACGGTGCGCCGCATGGCTGCGCGTGTGGCCACGGCCTGCTCGGCCACCGCGGCGCTGCCCGCATGCAGGCTGCTGGTCAGCGGATACGCCTCGGCCTGTGGCCGGGGCTTGCCGGCGGTGAGCGTGCCGGCGGCAAAGGCCGCGAGCAGCCGCTGCTTCATGCGCATCGGCAGCGTGGCCGAAAGCAGGATCGCGCTGCCGCCGGCGCGGGCGTGGAACTCGAGCAGCCGCTCCAGCACGGCCAGCATGTAGGCATCGCAGGCGTGCACCTCGTCGACCACCAGCACCTTGTGCACCAGGCCCAGCAGCCGCAGCGACTGGTGCTTGCTGTGCAGCACGGCGAGCAGCGCCTGGTCGATGGTGCCCACGCCGGCTGGCGCCAGCAGCGCGCGCTTGTGGTGGTCGGCCAGCCATGCGCTGCAGCGTGCCGAGGCCGTGTCGTCGAGCTGGCGCGGGTCGTGCTCGGCGGCATCCGCCGGCAGCACCGTGGCGGCGAACTCCTCGACCAGCGTTCGCTGGCTGCTGGCCAGCACCAGGCTGGCCGGGTCGGTGAACAGCCGCCGGTAGCTGGCCGCGACCCGTGCGTACATCGCGTTCGCCGTGGCCATCGTCGGCAGCGCGACGTAGAAGCCGCCGGCCTGCCCGTTGGCGAGCAGACGGTGCGTCAGCATCAGCGCGGCCTCGGTCTTTCCCGCGCCGGTGA
Source organism: uncultured Rubrivivax sp. (assembly GCA_937967345.1). GTDB lineage: Bacteria > Pseudomonadota > Gammaproteobacteria > Burkholderiales > Burkholderiaceae_C > Rubrivivax. The sequence continues at coordinate 8,899 of CALBTN010000286.1, forward strand.
CGTCTTCGAGCAGGTGCAATTGCGGCTGGTCGCCCAGCGGGACGTTGGCGGCCCATTGCTGCAACGGCGAGGGTTCGGCGATGTGCGGGAACAGCGCGGTGAAGGGCTGCGGCGGCGCGCTGGCAGGTGCCACGATGCCGCTGGCATCAAGCGCGGCCGCGGCCTGGCGCAGGGCGTACCGCCAGTAGTCGGCCAGCGATCGCGGCTGGTCGTGGTAGGGGAAGAACCTGGTGTTCGAGCCCAGCCAGTCGGCAAGCACGGCCAGGCCGGCGAGCCACCACGACAGTTCGCGGCTGGCTTGCCAGAACCGGACCGGGTCCTGACCGGCGATCGACTCGACCACTGCGCCGGTCAGGAACATGCGCCGTGCGGCCTCGACGAAGCCGAGGGCGGCGGCGCGATCCTCGACGGTGTCGAAGTGCTGGCCCCAGTAGTCGCCCTCGGTCGGCGGCTGGCCGTGATGCCCGGTGCAGGCCCTGGCCCAGAAGTCCAGGCCATCGGCGAGGTCGAAGGACTGCGGGCCGAACCATTGGTTGGTGATGGCCTGTTCGCGCACCACCGAGGTCCAGAACTGCATGCCCAGGCTGTCGTGACGCAGCGTGTAGGGCTTGGCAGGGTCGGGCGTGCGGCCACGCAGCACGCTGAAGGCCTCCGGCGACTGACTCTGGAACGATTCGGCGAACTTGCCCAGGTCATGCAGGGCGAGCCAGAACGCGACGAACGACCGCAGCGCGGCGGCATCGAGCCCCAGCTTGCGCGCGAACAGGGCGAGGGTCGCTGGGACGCGCTCGAGGATTTCGGCGCCCACGGCGGCCACGTCCAGGGCATGCAAGGGCAGCAGGTGAAATCGCCCGCCGCTGTCCGCGGCGGCTTTGCCCCAGTAGGTGAAGTGGGAGCTCGTGGCATCCATGGGTGCAGTGTGCCCCACCACAGGCTCACCCCATGAGCCTGCGAGACGGCTCGACGCGCCGGCGCTCACGCCCGCATCAAGGTGCTCTTGCCGAACAGGCTTTCGATCAGGTCGACCGCCAGCCGCGCGGTGGCGTTGCGCACGTCCAGCGCCGGGTTCAGCTCCATCACGTCCAGGCTGGCCAGGCGTCCGGTGTCGGCGATCATCTCCATGCACAGCTGCGCTTCGCGGTAGGTGGGTCCGCCGGGCACGGTGGTGCCCACGCCGGGGGCGATCTGCGGGTCGAGGAAGTCGACGTCGAAGCTGACGTGCAGGTGCGTGTGCTCGTCCAGCGTGGCCAGCGCCAGCTCCATCGTGTGGCGCATGCCCATCTCGTCGATGTAGCGCATGTCGAACACCTCGAGGCCGACGTCGTGCACGAACCTCTTCTCGCCGGCATCGACGCTGCGGATGCCGATCTGGCGGATCCACTTCGGGTTCAACGCCGGCACCTGGCCGCCGATGTCCAGCAGCGGCTGCGGGCCGTGGCCGCACAGGCAGGCCACCGGCATGCCGTGCAGGTTGCCGCTGGGCGTGAGCGCGCTGGTGTTGAAGTCGGCGTGCGCGTCCAGCCACAGCACGCGCAGCCGCTTGCCGGCTTCGCGGCAGTGGCGTGCCACCGCCGAGATCGAGCCGATCGCCAGGCAGTGGTCGCCGCCCAGCAGCAGCGGCAGCCGCTGCAGCCGCAACTCGGCCAGCACCGCGTCGTGCACGCTGCGGTTCCAGGCGATCACTTCGTCCAGGTGGCGGTAGCCATGCCGCGGCGGCAGCCAGGGGTTGGCCGGGCCGGCCAGGTTGCCGCGGTCGATGACCTCGGCGCCGTGCTGCGCCAGCGCTTGCGCCAGCCCGGCCACGCGCAGCGCCTCGGGGCCCATCGCCGCGCCGCGGTCGCCAGCGCCGATGTCGGTGGGCGCACCGATCAGGCTGAGCTGGCGCATGCCCGGCATGTCAACGGCCGCGCCCGGTGCGCAAGGCGTGGGCCGGGGCCATCAGATATCCACCGCCAGGTCGCCGGTCTCGGTGGTGGGCGGGTCGAAGCCGTACTCGTGCTCGAGCAGCGACCACGCTTCGTCGGCGGTCTCGACGTAGTGGAACAGCCCCAGGTCGGCCGCGGCGATCATGCCGGTGTCCACCAGCAGCTCGAAATCGATCAGCCGCGACCAGAACTCGCGGCCGAACAGCAGCACCGGCCGCTTGCGGCACTTGCCGGTCTGGATCAGCGTCAGTGTCTCGAACAACTCGTCCAGCGTGCCGAAGCCGCCCGGAAAGCACGCCAGCGCGACGCTGCGCATCAGGAAGTGCATCTTGCGCAGCCCGAAGTAGTGGAACTGGAAGCACAGCTGCGGCGTGATGTAGTCGTTGGGCACCTGCTCGTGCGGCAGCACGATGTTCAGGCCGATGCTCTTGCCGCCGACGTCGAAGGCGCCGCGGTTGCCGGCTTCCATGATGCCGGGCCCGCCGCCGGTGACGACGAAGATCGGCGTGTCCAGCCGCCGCGAGCGCTCGGTGACCAGCGCGGCGAACTCGCGCGCGGTGTCGTAGTAGCGGCTCATCTGCACGCGCATCGTCGCGCGGCGCAGCGCGCCGGCGTCGCCGCCGGCCTGGGCCAGCGCGAGTTCGTCGGCCGCCGCCTGCGGCGCCGGGATGCGCGCGCTGCCGAAGATCACCAGCGTGGAGTCGATGCCCATGCGCTCTTGCACGATCTCGGGCTTGAGCAGCTCGAGCTGCATGCGCACCGGGCGCAGCTCTTCGCGCAGCAGGAAGTCGACGTCGGTGAAGGCCAGCCGGTGCGCGCTGTCGGGTCCGCCGTAGCGCGAGGTCTGCGGCGCGGCCTGCGCGGATTCCTCGGCGGTGGCGAAGTTGCGGGCGCTTAGGTCGCTGCGTCTGACGTCCATGCAGGCTCGCTCGATGGTGCGTGCCGCAGCTTAGCGCGCCGGCGCACCGCGCCGCTGCGCGCACACGCTGCAATGCGCGTCGCGTTGCACGGCGATGGTCGTCCAGTCCATCGAACGCGCGTCCAGCATCATCAGCCGCCCGGCCAGCGAGCGGCCGATGCCGGCCAGCAGCTTCAGCGCCTCGGCCGCCTGCATGCTGCCCACGATGCCCACCAGCGGCGCGAACACGCCCATGGTCGCGCAGGCGGCTTCGTGCACCCGGGCCTCGGCCGGGAACACGCAGGCATAGCACGGCGCGTCGGACGCGCGGGTGTCGTACACCGACACCTGTGCATCGAAGCCCAGCGCCGCGGCGGCCACCAGCGGGCGCGCGTGCGCGACGCAGGCGGCGTTGATCGCGTGGCGTGTGGCGAAGTTGTCGCTGCAGTCCAGCACCACGTCGCTGCGCGCGACCAGCTCGTGCAGCAGCGGCGCATCGGCGCGCTGCGCGCACGCCAGCACCTGGGTGTCGGGGTTGATCGCGCGCACGCGGTCGCGCGCCGACTCGGCCTTCGGGGCGCCCAGCCGCGACAGGTCGTGCGCGATCTGGCGCTGCAGGTTGGTCAGGTCGACCGCGTCGTCGTCGACGATGGTGATGCGGCCGACGCCGGCGCTGCCCAGGTACAGCGCCACCGGCGAGCCCAGGCCGCCGGCACCGACGATCAGCGCATGGGCACCCAGCAGCCGGCGCTGGCCCTCGATGCCGAGTTCGTCGAGCAGGATGTGGCGCGAGTAGCGCAGCAGTTGCTGGTCGTCCATGGCTTGGGCATTTTCGCCGCCCGGCAAGCGCCAAGGCCCGCGCGGGGGCGGGCCTTGGGCAGCGTGGGCGGAAGCGGCGGGCCGCGTCAGTTGACTTCGGCCTCGGCCTTGCGCTCGGTGGCGGTCTTGCTGACGACCACCGGCTTGTGGCTGAGCTGGTTCAGCGCCTGGCGCAGCTGGAAGTCCTCGGCGGTGCCGAACTCGGGCAGCGGCTTGGGCGGCTCCTTCTGCTTGGCCAGTTGCTCCTCGAGCTTGACGCGCGCTTCCTCGCGCGCCTTGGCGCGGGCTTCCTCGGTCTTTTCGTCGGCGCCGGTCAGGTGCTTGTTGAGGTCAGCCTCGCGCATGCGCAGATCGGCGAAGACGTTGCCCTCGGCGGTTTCGTCGAGCCAGATGTCGGGCACCACGCCCTTGGCCTGGATCGCCTTGCCCGCCGGCGTGTAGTAGCGCGCGGTGGTGATCTTCAGCGCGGTATCGGCCGACAGCGGGCGCACCGTCTGCACCGAGCCCTTGCCGAAGGTCTGCGCGC